>NZ_JBHUYJ010000030.1:45242-73799 GCF_042668715.1 Streptomyces sp. NPDC057271 | reverse complement strand
CTCGTGCGTGCCCTGTTCGACGATCGAGCCGTTCTCCATCACCAGGATCACGTCCGCGTCCCTGATGGTGGAGAGCCGGTGCGCGATCACGAACGACGTACGCCCGTGGGACAGCCGGGCCATCGCCTTCTGGATGAGGACCTCGGTGCGGGTGTCGACCGAGCTGGTCGCCTCGTCGAGGACCAGGATCACGGGGTCGGACAGGAATGCCCGCGCGATCGTGATCAGCTGCTTCTCGCCCGCGCTGACGTTCCCGCCGTCGTCGTCGAGGACCGTGTCGTAGCCGTCGGGCAGGGTCCGGATGAACCGGTCGGCGTGTGCGGCGCGCGCCGCCTCCTCGATCCGCTTCCGGGTGACCTCGCCACTGGCTCCGTAGGCGATGTTCTCGGCGATCGTCCCGCCGAACAGCCAGGTGTCCTGGAGGACCATGCCGATGCCGGACCTGAGGTCCTCGCGGGTCATACCGGCCACGTCCACGCCGTCGAGGGTGATGCGGCCGCCCGTCACCTCGTAGAACCGCATCAGCAGATTGACCAGCGTGGTCTTGCCGGCGCCGGTCGGGCCGACGATCGCGACCGTCTGGCCCGGCTCCACGGTCAGCGAGAGGTCCTCGATGAGCGGCTTGTCCGGCTCGTAGCGGAACGCCACCTGCTCCAGGGCGACCTTGCCGAGCGACTCGGACGGCCTCCCCCAGCCTCCGGACGGGGGTGCCCCCATCCCGCTTCGCTCGCTCCTCGGCGCGTCCGGTGCCTGCTCCGCGGCGTCGAGCAGCTCGAAGATCCGCTCGGCCGAGGCGACGCCCGACTGCACGAGGTTCGCCATCGACGCGACCTGCGTCAGTGGCATCGAGAACTGGCGTGAGTACTGGATGAAGGCCTGCACGTCACCGATCGACAGCGTGCCGCTCGCCACCCGCAGCCCGCCGACCACGGCGACGAGCACGTAGTTGAGGTTCGAGACGAAGAACATCACCGGCTGCATGACACCGCTGTTGAACTGGGCCTTGAAGCCCGCCTCGTACAGCGCCTCGTTCTGCTCGCGGAAGTCCGCGGCCGACTCGTCCTGCCGCCCGAAGACCTTCACCAGCGCGTGCCCGGTGTACATCTCCTCCACGTGGGCGTTGAGCGTGCCCGTGGAGCGCCACTGCTGCACGAAGTGGGGCTGCGACCGCTTGCCGACCTTCGTCGCCACGACCACCGACACCGGTACGGTCACCAGCGCCACCAGCGCGAGGAGCGGCGAGATCCAGAACATCATCGCCAGCACACCGACGATGGTGAGCAGCGAGTTGATCAGCTGTCCCATCGACTGCTGGAGCGTCTGCGAGATGTTGTCGATGTCGTTGGTCGCCCGGCTCAGCACCTCACCGCGCTTGGCCTTGTCGAAGTACGACAGCGGCAGCCGCGCCAGCTTCGCCTGGACGTCCTCCCGCATCCGGTAGACCGTCCGGTTGATCACCTTGATCGACATCCGGGTCGACACGAGCATGAGCAGACCGGCCGCCACATAGATCGCCAGGACCCAGAGCAGCACCTCGCCGACGGCCGAGAAGTCGATGCCCTGCCCGGGGGTGAAGTCCACCCCGGACAGCATGTCCGCCATCCCGTCGTCGCCCTCGGCCCGCAGGCCCTCGATCGCCTGCGACTTCGTCGTGCCGTCGGGCATCTGCCGTCCGACCACGCCCGCGAAGACCAGGTCGGTCGCCTTGCCGAGGATCTTCGGACCGACCACCGAGGCCGCCACGCTGAGCACACAGGCGATCAGCATCAGCCAGAGCGCGCCCCGCTCCGGCGTCAGCTGCCTCAGCAGCCGCTTGCCGGAGCCCTTGAAGTCCATCGACCGCTGGTCGGGGCCGCCACCGGCCATCATCCGTCCGCCAGGACCGGCCATCAGGCTGCCTCCGCCTCGGTCAGCTGGGAGAGCACGATCTCCCGGTACGTCTCATTGCCCGCCATCAGCTCGTGATGGCGCCCGGTGCCCACGACCCGGCCCTCGTCGAGGACCACGATCCGGTCGGCGTCCCGGATGGTCGACACCCGCTGGGCGACGATCACGACGGTCGAATCCGCCGTCTCCGTCCTCAACGCCTCCCGCAGCAGCGCGTCGGTCTGGTAGTCGAGCGCGGAGAACGAGTCGTCGAAGAGATAGATCTCCGGCCGCTGCACCAGGGTCCGGGCGATCGCGAGCCGCTGCCGCTGGCCGCCGGAGACGTTCGTGCCGCCCTGCGCGATCGGTGCGTTCAGGCCGTGCTCCAGCCTCTTCACGAAGTCGGCCGCCTGCGCCACCTCCAGCGCGTGCCACAGCTCGTCGTCGGTCGCGTCGGGATTGCCGTACCGCAGGTTCGTCGCGACCGTGCCGGAGAAGAGGTACGGCTTCTGCGGGACGAGCCCGACCGTCCGTGCCATCAGCGCCCGTTCCAGCTTCCGTACGTCCACGCCGTCGACGAGCACCTCGCCGCCGGTCACGTCGAACAGCCGCGGCACCAGGCCGAGGAGCGTCGACTTGCCGCTGCCCGTCGAGCCGATGATCGCCGTCGTCTCGCCGGGCCGCGCCACCAGCTCCACGTCCCGCAGGACCGATTCCTCGGCGCCCGGATAACGGAACTCCGCGCTCCGGACCTCCAGGTGGCCGCGCCGCCCCAGCTCGCGCACCGGCTCGGCCGGGGGCACGACGCTGCTCTCCGTGGCGAGGACCTCCTCGATGCGCTCGGCGCACACCTCGGCCCGCGGCACCATCATGAACATGAAGGTGGCCATCATCACGGCCATCACGATCTGCGTCAGATAGGCGAGGAACGCGGTCAGCGCGCCGATCTGCATCCCGCCGTCGGCGATGCGGTGTGCTCCGAACCAGACCACCGCGACGCTGGAGACGTTCACGACCGTCATCACCGTCGGGAACATCAGCGCCATCAGCCGGCCGGTCGCCATCGAGACGTCGGTCAGCTCGGTGTTCGAGACCTTGAACCGATCGCGCTCGTAGTCGTCCTTCACGAAGGCGCGGATCACGCGGTTGCCGGTGATCTGCTCGCGCAGCACCCGGTTCACCGTGTCGAGCCGCTCCTGCATGGTCCGGAACAGCGGGCGCATCCGCTTCACGATCAGCGCGACCGAGACGCCGAGGACCGGCACGACCGCGAGCAGCACCGCCGACAGCGGCACATCCTGCCCGAGCGCCATGACGATGCCGCCGACGCACATGATCGGCGCGGAGACCATCAGTGTGAACGCCATCAGGACCAGCATCTGGACCTGCTGGACGTCGTTGGTGGTCCGGGTGATCAGCGACGGCGCGCCGAACTGTCCCACCTCGCGGGCGGAGAAGGACTGCACCCGCTCGAAGACCGCCGCGCGGACGTCCCGGCCGAGGGCGGAGGCGGTGCGCGCCCCGTAGTACACCGCGCCGACGTTGCAGACGACCTGCACCACCGAGACGGCGATCATCACGGCGCCGAACAGCAGGATGTAGCCGGTGTCACCGTTCACGACACCGTTGTCGATGATGTCCGCGTTCAGGCTCGGCAGGTAGAGGGACGCGCAGGTCTGCAGGAACTGCAGCAGGACCAGCAGTCCGATGGGCTTTCTGTACGGTCGAAGGTGGGTTCGGAGAAGTCGTAGGAGCACGGGTTCTACTATCGCCCGCGCTCCCGGGGCGTTACGAGCGAGTTTTGTCGAGTCTTGAACGGACTCCGCTACCAGCCGAATCCGTTGCCGCTACGCGCCGAACGCGCCCGGGTGGGTCTGCTCCCGCGTGGCCGCGTACTGCTGCCGCACCGCCTGGCCGACCGCCAGCTCTCCCCCTGACTCCGTCGGGGAGACCCCCGCACCCGGCTCGAAGACCTGCGCGGCGGCGCCCTGCCAGGCCGGGGGAGCGGCCGGGGAGAGCGTCCCGCGCGCGACCCCGAGCGCCCACGCGGCCTGCCGCGCGGCGCCGCGCGCCGCGTAGTCCGCGGGCTGCGGTACGACGACCTGTGCGCCGAAGATCGCGGGGGCGATCGCCTGGACGGCGGGCAGCCCGGCCGCGGCGCCGAGCAGGAACACCCGGCGGACTTCGACGCCGCGTCCGCGCAGGACGTCCATGGCGTCGGCGAGCGAGCAGAGCATGCCCTCGAACGCGGCCCGCGCGAGGTGCTCGGGCTTCATCGACTCGCGGCGCAGCCCGCTGAGCGTGCCGGCGGTGTGCGGCAGCTGCGGGGTGCGCTCGCCCTCCAGGTACGGCAGGAGGACGAGCCCGGAGGAGCCGGGCGTCGACTTGAGCGCCAGCGCGGACAGCTCATCCAGGCTCTCCACGCCGAGCATCTCGGCGGTGCCGCGGAGCGCCCGCACCGCGTTGGAGGTGTGGACGACGGGCAGGTGCATCCCGGTCGCGTCGGCGAAGGAGGTGATCAGGCCCTGCGGGTCGGCGAGCGCCTCGTGGTGCACGGCCATCACGGAGCCGGAGGCGCCGAGGGAGACGACCGCGTCGCCGGGGCCGAGCCCGAGCCCGAGCGCGGCGGCCATCGTCTCGCCCGTGCCGGCGGAGATCAGGAGCCCCTCGGGGGTGGTCCCGGCGGCGTCGGCCGGGCCGAGGACCTCGGGGAGTACGGCCTGGTGGCCGAGGGCCAGCTCGACCAGGTCGGGGCGGTAGGCACCGGCGCCCGCCGACCAGTAGCCGGTGGCGGAGGCCGCGCCGCGGTCGGTGGTGCGGCGCACGGGGCGTCCGAGGAGCTGCCAGACCAGCCAGTCGTGCGGCTGGAGGAGCATCGCGACACGCTGGGCGTTCTCCGGCTCGGACCGGGCGAGCCAGCGGAGCTTGGCTACGGGCTGTCCGGCCTGCGGCACGGAGCCGACGGCCTCGGCCCAGGCCTGCCGCCCGCCGAACGCCTCGATCAGATCCGCGGCGGCGACCTGGGCCCGCTTGTCGTTGCCGACCATCGCGGGCCGCACGAGGGCGCCCTGCGGGTCGAGCGGCACGAGGCCGTGCTGCTGTGCGGAGACGCCGATGGCCTGCACCCCTTCGAGCAGCCCGCCGCCGGCGGCCTCGCCGAGCGAGAGCAGCCAGGCCTGCGGGTCGACATCGGTGGCCTTGGGCTCACCCGGGTGCGGGGCGTACCCCTGGCGCAGCACGGCGCCCGTGTCCGCGTCGCAGACGACGATGCGTGTGAACTCGGCAGAGCTGTCCAAGCCGGCGACTATCCCCATGAAGGAGATTCTGCCGCACGCGGGGGAGTACGGGGAGCGTGCACGGGGTAGGGGACGCGCTTTCGGGCACATGCCCGCCCTCCGGGCGGCCTGCTCGGCCGCCGCCGCCGTGCCGGAGACCGCCCGGCTAGGTGTTGCTCACACCCCAGTCGTCCTCGGTCACCTGGCCGTTGTGGTGGCGCAGCGCGTGGATCCGGTCGGTGACCGAGACCGGCAGCTTGTCGCCCACCTTGTCGCTCACGGCGTGGAACGCCTTGCCGGCGACCTGCCGCCCGGTCTGCGCCGCGGACTCGGCGGCGTTGCGCACCGCCGGGTTCTGCGAGATGTCCCGCGCGGACTTCTTCATCTGCTCGTAGCGCTCGCGCCCGGAGCGCGTGCCGAGGACGTAACCGACGGCCAGCCCCACGACGAACGTCAGCTTGTACCGCACGGCGGCACCACCCTTCCCTTGAGCTTCCCTGATCCTTCACTGGTGCCCACGAGCGCCCACGGCATACCGATTGGCGGAGCACCCCCCTGCTTGCGCTAATGTATGTGTCGCAGCGAGCGAGCGCCGCCCGGGAACACCCGAGGTGGATCCGTTCGGTGCAACGCAGCAATCCCCTGTAGCTCAATTGGCAGAGCAGCCGGCTGTTAACCGGCAGGTTACTGGTTCGAGTCCAGTCGGGGGAGCGCGATCCCCTGTAGCTCAATTGGCAGAGCATTCGGCTGTTAACCGGAGGGTTGCTGGTTCGAGTCCAGCCGGGGGAGCGAGCGGAAGAGGACCCTTCGGGGTCCTTTTTCTCATGTCCGGGAACCATGCGCCACGCTGCGCGGTCCTCATGGTCGAGCAGCGCGTGGCGGAGCCCGACCATCCGGAGCAGGAGATCGTATGAGCGGCTATGCTGCGGCAGACGGCGCGCACACATGTACGCGCCACACGTAAAGGGGCGGTAGCTCAGCCGGTTAGAGCAGCGGACTCATAATCCGTCGGCCGTGGGTTCGAGTCCCACCCGCCCCACCACAGCACGCTGAAGCAGAATCGATCTGACCAGGGACTTTCCCTGCTCCGACGACTCTCACCGTGCTCGCGCAGAGCCTTCGCTGCCGCGTCCAACCATTGTTCGGACAGAGTGTTTGGACACGAGTGGTCCGACACGCCCAAGTCACCCGGACGCCGCAGGGCTGCCTCCGTTCATCCTCTCTGTGAGCCACCCCACAGCATCCGACGTCGTGATCCCTGACAGTACGAACCGGAGCACGGTGACGTTCGGTCGTTGGTCCCGGGGCATGGCGTTGCTCAGGGTCTCGGCCCACGGCAGCTCCAGTGTGAGGACGGCCTTGGCGATTGACGTCATGCGGTTGGGGCTGCAGCGGGACCTACGGAAGATCCGCCAGGACTTCAGGCGGGCGACGCCGCGCTCGACGGGTGCGCGTGCCGCGGCCAGGGCACGGTTGCGGGTTCTGTCGGTGGGAGCCAGTTCCTGCAGGGGCTTGCGTTTGATGCCCGTGGTCAGCCACGGACCGGCGCCCTGGTAGGCGAGATCGGCCACGATCGGGACGCCCTGGCGCTCGCAGATCCGGATGATCCGGTGGGTGCGGGCAGCGGTCAGGTCGTGGGTGCGGCCCGGCAAAGGGGGCGAGAGCCACAGCAGCCGGCCGCCGGATCGGTGACGACCTGCACGTTCACGCCGTGGCGCCGGTGCTTGTGGGAGTAGTCGGCCCGGCCGTCGCCGACCCGGTCGCACTCGGCGAGAGTGCCGTCGAGCAGGACGAAGTCGGGTTCGTGGTCGCGCAGCGTCTTGAGCAGGCCCGGTGCACGGGCGGCGAGAAGGTCGACGACCGCGCTGGTGTAGGCATGGGCGGTGGACTCGCTGATCCCGAACCCGGCGGCGATCTTCGCCAGAGTGGTGTGCTCTCGTACGTAGACCAGTGCCACCAACGCTCGCTGAGACGGACGGAGCTTGCAGCGCCGGTCGCCCTCACGGGTGACGATCAGCATGGTGACCCACTCCACGAGTGCATGCGGCAGGATGCATGACCAACGAGGCCCCCGAGCAACGTGATTGAGACGTCAGACACCTCGATCAACAGCCCGGGGGCCTCTCTCGTTGCGCTTCACGGACCGTCACCCGATCGGTGGTCACATCGAAGAAGCTCAATAAAGGGTGAGACTGGTGGGGTAGGTCGGTACCTTCATCTGCCTGGCCGGATGTTGCGGTTGACGCGGAAGGCGTTGACCGGGTCGTATTCGGCCTTGATCCGGCGAAGACGCCCGTGGGTGCCCCGATAGGCGTCGGCGGTTCTGCCGTCGTCGTCCTCGGCCATCTGGAAGTTGACGTAGTTCCCGCCGGTAGAGAAGGGGCGGATCCTCTCCCAACCCTTGCGGACGGCGGCCACGATCCGCGCGCCGTCGGCCCGCGGCGGCCATACTCCGGAAAAGCCGCTGATGAACCGGGCTTCCCGGTTGCCGACTGCTCCACCGTCGTCGGCGGCCTCGTTCAGCGCACCCGCGAGGTGGAAGATGACGGAGAAGGACAGAGGGGCGCAGACTTCCAGCGCCGCGTCCCGGAACACGGGAAGGTACTCGCCCGGAAGGCCGGGGAGGAACTCGGCCTTCCAGTACTGGTTCAGGCCCTTGGGCTCCATCGCGTCGAGCATCGACTGCTGCGCTACGTAGGGCTTCGGACCGATCAGGTTGAAGATCGGCTCTCCGAGGGCGCGCAGCGGGGCGAGATCGGCTTCGGCGTGGGCGCCGGTGTGGCACAGGAGCAGCCCGACGACGGGCTTGAGATGCCACTCGTCCGGCACGAACGGTGCCGGCGGCGCGAGCCGGATGACCGCCACTGCCGTCAGCTCGCGGGGAGCGGACGCGGTGAGCTCCCGGTACGTGGCGAGGACCTCGTCCGCCCGGTCGGCGCTCCAGGCGGCCAGGCCACCGGTGATGACGGGGCCGACCTCGTGCAGGCGGAAGGTGAAGCGGGTGACGACGCCGAAGTTGCCGCCACCGCCGCGGAGCGCCCAGAACAGGTCCGGGTTCTCCGCCCGGCTCGCGGTCCTGATCGTTCCGTCCGGAGTGACGATCTCGACCTCCTCCAGGTTGTCGGCCGCCCAGCCGAACCGGCGCGTCAGGTAGCCGAATCCGCCGCCGAGGGTCAAGCCGGCGACTCCGGTCTCGGACACGAACCCGAGTACCGTCGCCAGACCGTACTGCTGGGTCGCCCCGTCGACGTCCTTCAGCAGACATCCGGGACCGGCGTGCGCCCGGCGGGCCGCCGGGTCCACGGTGACCTCCTTCATCCGGGACATGTCGAGGGTCACCCCGCCGTCGGCGAGTGCGGTGCCGGCGATGTTGTGGCCTCCGCCCTTGACGCTCAGCAGCAGGCTGTGGTCGGCGGCGAACCGGACGGCGACGGACACGTCCTGTGCCGTGACCGGCTGGACGACCAGGGTCGGCCTTGCGGTGACCATGGCGTTCCAGACCGTGACGGCCTCGTCCCAGCCCTCGTCCCCGGCCGTGAGCAGCGGCCCCACGAGCCGGGAGCTGAGCTGTTCGATCCGGGCGGAGCTCAGGCCGACGCGCTCGTCTTCGAGTCCTGCGACCTCGAACATCCTCGTACTCATCACGGCTCCTCCCTTCCCGATGCCCCGGGCTCTCCCGATTGCTCGGTCTGCCGCGTCGATGTCCCGATCGCGGTGCGCAGCGCGTCCAGGAACGCTTCCGGTTGCTCCGTGGCGGGGTCGTCCCGGCAGTCCTCGATGACGTGCAGCGGCCATCCGTACCGAGCACTCGCCGCCTCCGCGGTCCGCAGCCGTACCTGGAGGGCGTGCCGGCCGTGGATCAGGTCGGTGGGCACGCCGATACGCGCGAGATCGCCGGACGGGATCGGCGGCACGCCGACGCGCGGGATGATGCCGCGCATCGCCGCCTGCACGCTCGGCGTGCGAGCCCGGTCCAGGGCGTAGTCCAGAAGCGGTTCCCACTGCTCTCCCGTCCGCTCGACCGCCCGGTCCATGTCGAGGAAGCAGTGCTGGAACAAGCGGTCCCGGCTCTTCGGAGTCGGCCGGGCGACGAAGCCCATCATGGGCACCGCGAAGCTCGGCGCCGGCCGGAACCAGCCCAGGCCCAGTGCGTCGACCAGGACCAGGCGGGCCAGTCGATCGCTGTGGCGCACCGCGTACCGGGCGGCGATCGCGCCACCGAGCAGGTGGCCGACCAGGGCGGGTGGCCTCGCCCGGCAGGTCCGGTCGATCAGCTCGTCGAGCCAGGTCATGACCGTGTCCGTGTCCAGTCGGCCGTCGCGCACCTCCGAGGCGCCGTGGCCGGGCAGATCGGGAGCGATCACCCTGTGGGTCCTGACCAGGTCGGGGATCACGTTGATCCAGATGGCGGCGAACTCCCCTTGGCCGTGCAGCAGCACGAGGGGTGGGCCGTCACCGCCTTCCAGGACGGCGGTGGACACCGTCGCCAGCGGAATCCGCCGCTCGGTCAGCGGCATCGCGGCCGTCAACTGGTCGCGCGCCTGCTGCCCGGCGGATCGCTCGGATCGTGTTGTCCTCTCGTGAGTCCTCATCACGGCCTCCTTGCCCAGTGCCTACAAGGCAAGGGTCCGAGTCCGGCAGTGATGTCCGCATCCGTCGCATCGACCAACGTGCCGACGCACGCCGTATGGGCATTTCCATGCAGGTCGCTGGGCCTATACGAGGTCGTGCTCGTACGCGTACGCGGTGGCGGCGGCCCGTGAGGAGACGCCCAGCTTGGTGAACATGTTGCTCACGTGCCGGGCGACCGTCTTGTCGCTGATGATGAGGCTGTCCGCGATCTCCCGGTTCGACGCCCCGGTCGCGATGAGCCGGAGCACCTCGACCTCGCGCGGGGTCAGCCCTCCGGGGCTGCCCACGGTCCGACCTGCCCGGCCCATGAGCTCCCGCGTCTCCTCCAGAGCAGGCACCGCGCCGAGCCGCTCGAAGACCTGACGGGCGGCTTCCAGCTCCATCTCGGCCGTGTCGTGATCGCGCACCTGGCGGTACGCCCGCGCCAACTGCACCCGCGCCCGCGCCGTCTCGTAAGGAGCCGCGTTCTCGTGCCAGGCGACCCACGCCCGGCGCAGGGCGATGCACGCGGCCTCCGGATCACCGGCGGCCAGCAGCACGGATCCGTGCGCGTACGCGGCCTCGGCCCGAAGATACGGCGAGTCGAAGTCGGCGGCGATCTTCTCGAGCTCGTCCACGGCCATCGACGCGTCCTCGACGCTTCCGGCGGCGAGCTCGATCTCCACATAGCCGACCAGCACTCTGGGGCGCTCCTCCGCCCCCTCGGTCTCCACGAGGGTCCGGCGGATGGCGGCGGCCGCGTCGGCCGGCCGGCCCTGCGCCAGCCGGAGCAGAGCAAATCCCGGCTGCGCCGAATGGCCCCAGCCGGCGGCCTCGCGGTAGTAGTTCTCGGCCCGGGAGAACTCGCCACGCAGCCGGAGCAGTTCGGCCCGCTGATACAGCGCCATGCCCATCGCCGGGTCGCCGGGCAGGGCGGACAGGTGCTCGCACGCCTGCCGTGCCACGTCCATGGCGTCGGCCCACTCGCCGCGCAGCTGCATGATCTCCGAACGGTGCACCATGCACTGGCCCCGGTAGGGCTGGAGGTCCTGCTGCGTGGCGCACCAGCGGCTCAGTGCCGCGGTCCACTCCTGCATGCGCCGAAGGTCGTAGATCCCGCGGCAGGCGAGGATCACGGCGCAGTAGACGATCCCGGCGGTGAGCGGCGAGACCTCTCCCGTGGTCACCGCCACCATCGCCTCGTCCAGCATCACCAACCCCTGCGCTGCCCGGCCCTGCGCCACCAACGACTGGCCCTGCCCCAGCCTCCCGAGGGCCCGCAGGTCGGCGTCGTCGAACCGGTCGGCGATCTCGGTGATCTCCACGCATGAGCGCCTCGCCGCCTCGGGATCGCCACCGTGCAGAGCCCGCAGCGCCACGGGGACGCGCAGATACCCCTGCTCCACGCAGTCCAGCTCCGCGTCCGCAAGGACGCGCTGCGCCCGTGCCAGCCAGCCACCGCCACGGGCGTGCTCACCACGGAGGACGAGCGTGAGCCCGAGCCAGAACGCACACCGCACGGCTGACGCCACGTCCCCCCGGTCCAGGAACGCCTGATGGGCCCGCTCCCAGGTCTCGCTCGCCGCGTCGACGGACCCGACCAGGTACGCCGCTCGCGCCAACCGATCGAGATCATCAGCCTCAAGCGGCGCCAGCAGGTCGGCGGCCGACAACTGCTCGTACGCGTCCCGCCATGCCAGACGCTCGTACGCCTCGCGGCCGTGCGTCAGTGGATCACCTGTGGCCATGAGTGCTCCCGTGGGCGGCGAGTTCCCCCGGGCAGCGTATGTGGCGGCTCCGAGTCATGCGCGTTGAGGGCGGGTTCCCGGGGCGGCCGGTGCAGGTGCCGCCGTTCGTCACGGCCCGGCTCCTGTGACTTCCGGAGGCTGTCTCGGCTGGGGGAATCCTCGGTCTTGCCGTCCGCCGAGGGCGTGAGCGCTTCCCCGAAGCGGAGGAACCCCGGGGGGAACGGGAAAAAGAGGGTGGAGCTGGAGCGCTGAAGGCCCCTCCTGGCCAGGTCAGCAGGGCCGGCCTGGCACAGAGGGCCAGGAGGGCCATCCGTACGAGAAGCTGCCCGAAGGACCCGCCACACACCGGAATCCCTCTCCCGGCGAGCAGACCTCGGCCGCGCCGTCGCCGCTTGGTCACGTACTGTGCTCCGCCTGGTCGCACACCGGGCACAGAGCCGTTCGGGCCGGTAGGCGTCCAGTGGTCCTGCCGAGTCCGGACTCGTGGTGCACCTCGCGCGGTGCGAACCTCACGTGGTCCGCAGTCGCAGCACACTGCCACGGCGGGAACGGCCTTGCCGGTCCCCGACCGGCACTCGAAGCACTCCATCAGTGCCTCCCCATCACGCTCCGCACGCGGCTCGACTCCGGCGGCTCCGCCCGGCTCCCGCGTACGTCAGGCGCCTACCCACGAGGGTGAGGGCTACCCGCCCAGGGGCTCAGGCGCGTCGGCCAGGGCGCGCGGCGACTCAAGCAGGGCGCGCTGCACGGCGAGGGCGATTGCCAGCTGTCCGGTCGCCGTGGGGTGGAGCGGAGCCTGATCGGCGGGTCCCCTTACGTACGGGTGGCTGGTGCACAGGCCGTGGCCTGCGAAGTCGGACGGGCCGTGGAGAAGCGGGCGGCTTATACCGCGACCAGTCCCACGGCACGAGCCGAGACCGACCTCCATCGGGCGAGACGCCCCGCCCACGGCCGGTTGCCGCGGGCGCGGTGTCAGCCCGCCGGGTTCGGGTCGTCCACCACATCGGCGGTGATCACGGCCGCGAAGTCCCCCACCCCGACCAGCCGTGCCCCGTCGAAAGTGTCGCCGGCTGTCAACAGCGTCACGAGACTTCCGTCCGCGGGATCGAACTCGACGTCACGGACCTCCCCGAGCCGGTCGCCCCGGTCCGTCATCAGGGATTTCCCCAGCGCGTCGCCCGGAGCCGCCTCCGCATCACCGCCGGACACGCGCTCGTCGGCGTCGGGTGCACGGCGGACCATCACCGCGTCCGGCCCGCAGACCTGCACCACGCCCCACGGCACGCTCATCAGATGGGCACCGGCGCGGATCCGGAGCGCCTGCACGCGGCCGGGCGCCGGACTCAGAAGGAGTCCGGTCACCTTCCCCAGCGTCTCGCCGGTGCTCACCAGTACTACCTGACGTCCGACAAGGTCACTGCTCAGCATCGCCCGCCCCCTCCTCCGGCAGGACCCCAGTGGCCTCCCGGAACTCCGCCAGATCAGCGGGCGGGGAACGCAGGGCGGCTGCGGGCACCAGCACGTTCTCCGCCGAGACCACGACCGGGGCGGAGACCGGCACGAGAACGGTCCCCTTCTCGCCGTGCCGGTCGAGCCTCACCTCGTACCCGACCAGCCTCGCCTCTTCGGCCGTCACGTCGAGCACGACGTCGGTCACCTTCCCCACGTCCTCGCCTTCCTGCGTGAGGACGCGCGTTCCCAGCATGTCGGCCCCGCCTCCGGTGCCGGACGCCATGTCGGCCGCTTCGCGCAGCGCATCCCGGTCGGCGACCATCACGGCGTCCCGGCCGAGGGCGTGGACAGCGCTCCACGGAATCGCCTCCTTCAGCGGCCCGGACAGCATCCCCCGCCCGCTGAGCGTGAAGGCCCGGACCCGTCCGGTTTCCGGGGCGAGAACCACGTCTTTGACCTGGGCGATCGCATCACCGTGCAGCGTCAGGACCGGGCGCCCCACGACGTCCCCCGCTCGGATGAGAAAGTTCATCGCTCATCACCCTCCCGGGGCAGGTGATGTTCGTCGGCGATCACCCCGCCGCGCCGACGCCTGGCCTGGGTCACGAGTGCCGAGATCCCGATCACGATCATTACGACCACGGCTATAACCAGCCACGTCCACCACTCCATGAGACACCCCTTCCACGTCCGCAGACGAATGCCCTTGTGCAAGGGGCCTGGCGCGTACCGCATGAACTGGAACTCGGTGGCCAGCGTCGCCGACGCCTCGGTACTTCATTGGCCGTTTCCCGGCGTGAGCCGTTCTTCCGGATGGGGATACATGGCAACTACCCCCTTCCCCGCCGGGAACACTGTCCTGCGACGCCCTTCTCGGATCACTCGAACCACGCGTGCGTGGAGACTTCCGGTCGGAGGCCGCGGTCCGCGCGTCCGAGGAGTACGGCTGAAGAGATCAGCCCCACATGGCTGAGAGCCTGGGGTTCGGTGAGAGGGCCTTGGCCTACCAGGTTGTCCACGTGCCGGAAGCCGCACAGGACGAACGCCCCCCTCGGGACCGCCGATGCCATCCGGTGACTCCTCCGGCAGATACCGGTACAGAAGCCCGCCACCCGCCGCGAGGCGCTCCGCCACCGCCTGGCAGGTGACGACGATCCTGGGATGGTCGGCGGGCAGGACCCGGCGTAGAGGCAGCGCCAGCAGGGAGGCGTCGAGCCCGCCGCCTGGGCCCAGGTGTCCGGTCAGGGCGGGGATCGAGGGATCCCACGCGTCGGTGAGGACGCGGCTCCTGATCGCTTCCGCGTCCCGCTCCCACGCACGCGGGTCGCCGGGCAGGCCCAGTCGGCGGGAGAGCCGCGCCGCGCGGTCCAGGGCTACCTGGCACATCGCCGCCGAGTAGGTGAAGGGGCGGGTGGGCGACCGTACCTCCCAGATGGCGTGGTCGGGCCATGCCCAGGCTGGGGCGGGCGTCCTCGGCCAGGGCCAGGAGTCGTTCCCGCCTGACCGGCGTCACCATCACTCCCACGCTGCTCCAGGCCACGACGTTCACCTGCGCCACTGTACGGATCCGCTGACCGCTATCCCTGAGCCCAGCACGAGTCTGTCGAAACTCCATTGTCAGAGGTCGCCCCTGTCGTGCGAGCAACGGTGTGATCATCCCGGCAACGGAATGCGGAACCGGCCCGTCGTCGAGAACGAGGCGGGGCAGGGAAGCAACACTCTCCCTGCCCCGCCATGCCGCCTGTGATGGTCAGCCTTGTGGAATGGCGTCCAGAATGCGCTGGGGAACGACCCATACGGTTCCGGCCGGATCGGTGATCTCGGCCTTCTTGCCGTCGAGCATCCGCCAAACCGTCGACGAGTCAGGCGCCTTGAGTAGGGTGCCGTTCGCGATCTGGTTCGGAAGTGCGTCCCAGACCCGGTCGGGGATCGTCCACATCGGCTTGTCCCCGAACCCGGACGCGATCAGCTCGTCCATCGACGCGAAAGGCACCTTCGCCCCACCGATGATCCCGGCCTGCGAGGGGGTACTGGCCTTCTTCACCCGCGTACCGTCCGCGATCTGGTTCGGAAGTGCGTCCCACACCCGGACCGGGACGACCTGGCGAGGCTTGGTGCCGTATCCGGCGTCGTTGCGTTCGGCTTCCGTGTAGAAGTCGACCCTTGCGCCTCCGACGACCGCGGCCTCCGACGACCACCCGCTCTTCGCGATGCGCGTGCCGTCCGCGATCCTGGTCGTCATCGCGTCCCACACCCGGGCCGGGATGTACTGGAGCATGACGCCGCCGTATCCGGCGTCGTTGCGTTCGGCTTCCGTGTAGAAGTCCACCCTTGCGCCGCCGACGACCGCAGCCTCCGACGACCACCCGGCCTTCTTCAGCCGGGTGCCGTCCGCGATCTTGGTCGTGAGCGCGTCCCACACGCGGTCGGGGATGGTCCACATCCGCTTGTCCCCGAACCCGCAGGCGATCAGCTCGTCCATCGACGCGAAAGGCACCTTCGCGCCCCCGACGATGCCGGCCTGCGACGTGGCACTGGCCTTCTTCACCCGCGTGCCGTCCCCGATCCGGTCGGGGATCAGGCTGAACGCCCGGGCGGGGAGCGCGCGGACCTTCGAGGCCCAGTCGGTACCGAAGCCGGAGTCGATGACCTCCTGCGGCGAGGCGAAGTTGACCCGCGCGCCGCCGATGATCGCGGCGACGGGCGAATTCCCGCCCGTTCCCTGGATCAGCGTGCCGTCGTCGGGCACGTCGGCGCGGATCATGTTGAACGCGCGCGTCGGCACCGTCCGGACCTTCGAGGCCCAGTCGGTACCGAAGCCGGAGTCGATGACCTCCTGCGGGGAGGCGAAATTGATCCGCGCGCCGCCGAGCATCATCGCCACAGGCGTCGGTACGCCGTTCGCGATGCCCTGGATGAGCGAGCCTTCCGGCGGGATGTCGGCGCGGAACTCGTTGAAGGCACGGCTCGGGATCGCGCGCACCTTCTCGCGCCAGTTCGTCCCGTACCCCGTCTCGACCACTTCCTCGGGCGTGGCGAAGTTGATGCGCGACCCGGCTACGAACATGGCCACCGGGGTTGAGGCACCGCCGCCCGTGCCTTGGACGAGCGTGCCGTCCGCCGGGATCGTGCCGAGATTGTTGAACGAGTAGTCCGACACGATGACGACCTTGGAGGGCCAGTCCGTGCCGAAGCCCGTGTCGATGACCTCCTGCGGGCTGGCGAAGTTGAGCCGCGCCCCACCGACGGTCTGCGCGACGGGAGTCGCGTTCCCGGCGTTCCAGCCCTGAACCAGGTTGCCGTCGGCCGGGACCAGGTTCATGTGGTCACGGGCGTCGATGGACCAGTCCGAGATCTTCGGCGGCCGTCCGCAGTTGACCGGGGAGTTGCAGTGCGACTGATGCAGCGGCGCACCGCCCACGTAGATATAGATCCGGCCGCGCTGGTCGATGGCGGACGAGCCGTTGCGCGGTGTCTTCGGACCCGCGTCGATGACCGACTGGTACGTAGGACGCGGCTGGGAGTCGCAGATGCCGCTGTCACAGGTGGCCTGCCAGACCGGCGCGCCACCGACCATCTTGTAGATGCGCTTGGTGTCCGTGGTGTGCAGGAGCGTTCCGTCGGCCAGGCCGTGCACCGACGTCACCGGCTGCGGCTGCGGCGGAGCGGGCGGGTTGGTGGTACCGGGTGTCCCCAGGCCACCCCGCCCCATGGCCATCGAGACCTTCTTGAACCCCTCGGCCTTCGGGAACTGCACCCACATGGCGCTCTGGAAGTTCCGCAGAGAGTACGGCCATCCCTTGTTGCACCCGGCCGGGTACCATTTGCGCTCCATGAGGACGCGTTCGGTGAAGACGCCGTAGTAGACGTGTGTCACTTCGTGGGCCGGGGAGTTGGTGTTGGTCTTCAGGCCTACCGAGCTCTGCCACGAGACCTTCGTGCTGATACCGAGCTCGGCGTTGACCTTGGCCACGGCCCACTCGGCCGATACGCCGACGGTGAGCTGGGCGCCGACCTCGATGGTGCGGGACTTGGTGACGGTCACCTCGAGGTTGTCTCCCGGCGCCACCCGCCAGGGCCCGTCGGCCGGTGCGAACTCCTCGTAGTGCTGGGTCAGATACCAAGGTCCCGGGTCACAGGAGTTGGGAACGGGCAGGGGCAAGGGGAGTTCGTCGGCCTGCGCGACCTGTGGCGTCATGGCCACAAGCGTGCCCACCACCAAGATGCTGGTCAGCGCGGAGAGCGCCGACTGCAGCCTCTGTCTGAGCATCGTGTCTTCTTTCTCAAGTGAGGTCTGACACTTGAGTGACGCGATTCAGGCCGACTTGGCTCCCACTGCAGCAGCCGGTCGCCAGCCTGACCGTCCTGGACACCTTGCTCACAGAACGCGACGAGCTCACCCGCGTCGAATTCGCCGCCGGCCTCACTCCCGCCACACGTCGATCCCGATATGCCGCATGCCCTGCCATAAGGGACGCCCGCCACCACCGCCCGCCCGCTGGCCGAGCCCACGCACCCCACGTCGCCGAGTCCGCAGCGACCTGGTGAGCTCCGGCGTGTGACACGCCGCACCGTGCTGAATTCCAGCGCCTTTGTCGTCATCCCATCGGTCAGGCGGTCGGCTTGCCGGCAGGAGTTCGGGGTCGCTTGTCCGATCGGTGCTACGCCGAGGGCGGCGGACAGATCGGCACCACGCCCCCGTACCGGTCCGTTGCGCGGGGACCGGAGCAGTACGGTGTCTGCCTACTCACCGTGTTCGTCCTGTGTGACGACACCCCCGCCGCGTGCGGGACGCCGACGGCGGAGCACCGTGCCCACGACCAGGATCGTGGCGAGGGTGAGCGCGATGGCAGTCGGTCCGATGGCGTTCAGGGCATCGGCGAGGCTCGCCTGCAGGGCGCCCGCGGCTTCGATGACCGGGTCCTGGGTGGTGGGGTCGTTCAGGGCGCGGATCTCGTACCAGCCGTAGTACGCGACGTAGGCCCCGACCAGGAGGAGCAGCCCGCCGCCGAGGCGGGAGGCGAGGGATCCGAGACGGCGCAGGCGGCCGACGCGCGCCGTGCGTGTGAGGGCCACGGAGAGGGCGGCGGCGCCGACGATCAGGCCCATGCCGGCCGCGTACGCGGTGAACAGGGTGATGCCTTCGAGCGTGGATCCGCCGCGGAAGGCGGAGACGACGATGGCGAGGAAGGGCGCGATCGTGCACCCGAGGGAGGCGATGGCGTAGGCGGCGCCGAACAGGGCCATCGACGGAACGGAACGGGTCACGGTGGGGGCGCGGCGGAGTCTGGGCAGCAGCGCGGGCAGGTCACGGCCGGACAGCAGCCAGACACCGGCCACGGCGAGGACGAGTCCGAGGGCGATGGTGAACCAGGGGAGGTGTTCTTGGACCTGGCCCGCGACGGGGGCGATGGCGAGCCCGAAGAGGGCGAACACGGCGGCGAATCCGGTGGTCATGGCGGCGGTGGCCGCCAGCGCGCGTCGGATGGCGGCCGTGCGGGTGGGGCTGTCGTCGCCCAGGACGAGCAGGGAGAGGTAGGCGGGCAGGAGGGCGAAGCCGCAGGGGTTGACGGCGGCGAGCATGCCCGCGGTCAGCGCGAGGGCGAGCGGCAGGTCGGACATGGCGGTTCAGCCGACGAGCGGGCTGATCTTGTCGGCGAGACCCTTGCCGGCCGGGAGACTGCCGGTGAAGACGGTCTTGCCGGACTTGTCGAGGATCACGTAGACGCTCTGCTGGGTGATCTCGAACTTCTTCCAGATGTCCCCGGCCTCGTCGGACAGGTTCGGGAACCCACCGACCTTGGTGTCGGTGACGAAGTCCTTCATCGCCTGGGACTTGTCGAGACCCGCCACCCCGATCACGTTCGCCTTGCCCTGGAACTGGGCGGCGACCCGGGCGGTTTCGGGGCCCTGGGCCTTGCAGGTGGGGCACCAGGGTGCCCAGAACCACAACACGGTGGGCTTGCCCGCCAGTGCCGCCGCGTCGAACGGCTTGCCGTCCACGGTCGTGCCGGTGAACCGCAACGCCTCGGGGACCGCCTCGGCACCGGACCCGGTCTGTGCCGGCGTGGAGGACCCAGGGGCCGTGGGGGTGGCTGTGCCCTTGGCGCCGCCGGCGGAGGGTGTCTCCTGCGTGCCGCAGCTGACGAGGGTGAGCGTGGTGGCGGCCACGAGGCCGGGGAGTATCAGGCGGGCACGCATGCGGGGCAGCTCCTGGTGGTCCGGGTCGGGTCGGATGTGAACTGTAGGCCGAGCAGGTGCGGTGCGGGTGGGGCGAGTGCTTACGGTTCGATGACGTCAGCCTGCGTGGTCGGTGAGCTGTCTCTCGAAGTGCGGCGGCTGCCGCCGGCCGGGACGCCGACCAAGGCGGTGCTGCTCGCCTCGGGTGATCAGACCCGTCTCGAGGGCTTCCTGACGATCCGCGGCCGGTCCGAGGATCACCGCTCCCGCGCCGTAGCGGGCCGCGGTGATCGCCGCCCCCGCCGGGCCGCAGAGCGACGACGGCAAGTACGTCAGCCTCGGCACGCTCAAGGGGAACAGGGGCGACCAGAACTACGCGCTGCCCGCCGGCGTCGACTGGAGTGCGTACACGCGCGTCGGCATCTGATGCGACCGCTTCAACGTGTCCTTCGGCGCTGCCGAGTCGGCCCGAATCTGACAGAGTCCTTGTCTCTTTCCTGGCAGGGCGCTGCGGTCACCGCCCTCTCGTGCAAGCCGACTTGTCCTCCCGAGAAATGCCGGCTGCCGAGGGGGCGGCAGGCGTCTGTCAGGTCCTCTGATCTGGCCGCACCCGTGCGTGGAAGCCCAACTGGTCATTCTTGAAGCCTGGTTGCTGCCTTTCGTCCACAAGCGCGGAGTTCCTCATTCCGGAGCCACGATGATCACTTCCCCGCGTGAGAAACGCCATGGACAGCGGAAGTAGATCATTGGAAGCATGCGCGCGTCCGTTCCCTGCTCTTGATCACAAGGAGTCGACAGCGTGCATAGATCCACCGGCCGGCCTCACGGGCCGGCACGGTCCCGCCGGGTGCAGCGACTCGCGCTGCCCCTCGCCCTGTTTCTCCTCGCCGAGACGGGTGCCGCCTTATCGAGTGCTTCGGTCGCTACGGCGACAGGCTCTGCTTCTTCAACTGACTCTGCCCCAACGGGCACCTCCGGCGCCGCCCTGGACCGCGAGGAGACGAACGCTCGTCTCACCGCCCAGGCGCAGGGCCGGCGCATCGAGATCATCGGTGCCCGCACCGAGAACACGACCCTGTGGGCGAACCCCGACGGCACCATGTCGGTCGAGTCGTTCGCGGGCCCCGTGCGGTACCGCGAGAACGGCGAATGGATCGCGGTCGACACGTCCCTCGTCAAGAACCCCGACGGCTCCATCCGCTCCAAGGCTCACCCGCGTGGCCTGAAGCTCGCCGGGCCCACGGGCGCTGCGGGCGGCGATCTCGTCACTCTGGGACGTGGCGAGCAGGCGGTCGCCCTGGGCTGGAAGGGCAAGCTTCCCGAGCCCGACCTGAACGGTGCGAAGGCCACGTACAAGAACGTCATGCCCGCCACGGACCTGATCGTCGAGGCGACCCGAACCGGCTTCGAGCAGTACCTCGTGGTGAAGAACCGGGCGGCGGCCGAACGGGCTGCGACGTTCACGCTGACCGTCCGAACCAACGGCCTGAAGGCGAAACAGCAGGCCGACGAGACCCTCACCCTCACCGACGCGAAGACCGGCAAGACGGTGGGGCACTCCCCGACGCCGTTCATGTGGGACGCCTCCGTCGGCAGGACGGGCAAGGAACGTGTTCACCAGGCCCGTGTCGACCTCGACGTCGTCGAGCGCAGCGAGGGCTTCGACCTCACCGTCAAGGCCGACAGGGGCTTCCTCGCCGACAAGGACACGAAGTACCCCGTCACGATCGACCCCGCCGTCTACTTCGGCACCGACTTCGACACCTTCGTCCGCAACGGCGACACCGCTGACTTCTCCGGCGGTGTCGACCTCCGGGTGGGCCGCGAGTGGCAGAAGGGCGAGGCGCGCTCGTTCATCAACTTCCCGCGCCACCCCTCGGTCACCGGACAGGACATCCTCAACGCCGAACTCAACCTCTACGCCACCTGGTCCGACTCCTGCGAGCCGAGGCCCTGGGAGATCTGGGACACCGGCACCGCCTCCACCGCCACCACCTGGGGCACTCAGCCCGCGTGGCGCTCCAAGGTGACCTCCTCGACCCAGACGTACGGGCATACGGACTGCGGCGTCCGCTGGATATCCGACAACATCACCCCGCTGGTCAAGCAGTGGTCCCGGACGAGCCGCACGGTCGACACGATCGGCCTGCGCGCCACCGACGAGGCCGACTTCAAGGCGTTCAAGATCTTCGCCTCCGCCGACACACCGCAGGCGCCGTCCATCCTCGTCACGTACGAGACCCCGGCCGACCCGGTGAAGGATCACGTCGTCTACTGGAACGACGTCCTGCTGGAGACCTTTCGCCAGGTCGGCGGAGCACCCGGTCCGCTTGCCCGCGCCGGCGCCATGATGCACGGCGCGATCTACGACGCCGCCAACTCCGCCCGCTGTGCGGAGGGCACCGTCAAGTGCCTCGGTGACGCCTACCTCGTCAAGGCCACCGCCACCAACGGAGCAATACCGGACGTGAACAGCGCGATCGACCACGCCGCGTTCGAAGTCCTCAAGTCGGTATACCCGGCCTACGACTTCGACGACGAGATCGCCGCCGCCCGCTCGACCATCCCCGCCGCCGTCACGGCCGACCAGCGTGCGGCCGGCACCGAGGTCGGTCAGAAGGCGGCATCCGCGATGATCGCCGCGCGGCAGAACGACGGCTCGGCTCCGGCAGCCCCGTACACGGGCAGCACGACGCCCGGGTACTGGCGCCCGACCGGAACCGGCGACGGGGCCACCCCCGAGTGGGGCAAGGTCAAGCCCTTCGGGATGACCTCCAGCACGCAGTTCCGGCCCGGGGGGCCCGCCGGTCACACGCTGATGAGCAGCCTGCTGACCAGCCAGGCGTACGCCGACGAGGTCAACGACGTGAAGGGCCTGGGACGCGCGGAGTCCAGCACCCGCACCGCGGACCAGACCACGGCCGCACTGTTCTGGGCCAACGACCTGGACGGCACCTACAAGCCGCCGGGCCAGTTTTTCGACCACACCCAGATCCTCTCCCGCCAGCACGGTCTGACGGTCGCGGGCAATGCGAAGCTGTTCGCCCTCACCGCGTTCGCGATGGCTGACGCCGCCGTCGTCGCCTGGGACACGAAGTACCAGACCGACATCGACCTGTGGCGTCCCGAGAGCGCCATCCGCCTGGATGGTGACGGCAACGCGGGCACCACCGTGGACCCGAACTGGCAGCCGCTCTCACAGGACCGCAACGGAAACCACTTCAGCCCTGCGTTCCCCGCCTACGTGTCCGGCCACGCGACCTTCGCGGGGGCCTGGGCGAAGGCCACGCAAGACTGGTTCGGAACCGACCAGATCACCTGGACGGCGACCACGGAGGACCCCAACGCCCTCGGCGTGACGCGTACGTTCTCCTCGATCTCGGCCGCGGCCACGGAGAACGCGGTAGGGCGTGTCTGGCTCGGCGTGCACTACCGCTGGGACGGTACCGACGGCGTCAGCGCGGGCTCCGACGCCGCCGCGTACACGTCGGCGAACCGGCTGAAGCCGAACACCGCCGCCGGCTGGACCGCGTACGAGGACCTGCACAACCTCTCCGGCTGTCAGGAGGTCGGCAAGCGCCTCGTCGCCGAACACCGTTGGACCTCCTACCAGTGCACCCAGGTCCAGTTCCCCGATCCCGACCACACCCTCTACGTGAAGTAGCCGGACCATGAGGAAGAGAGACACCGTCATGCGTGTGCGTAACAGGAGCCGCAAGGGCACCGGACGCGCGGCAGCGGCACTGGTCGCGGCCCTCGCCGCCGGCGCCGTCGCCACACCCCTCGCCATCGCCGCCGCATCGGCGGAACCCGCGCCCGTCGCCGCCGACGGCGGTCCGAACGACTTGATGCTGCCCACCCCAGAGGTGCCCCGCATCTCCAACAGCGCCTACGCGGGCTTCCAGGTCTGCGGCAGCCCCGAGGGCGATCCGCTCGTCACCAGCGGCTCGCCGACCCTCGCCGCCACCCTGGAGTCGGTCGCCCCGCCTGGAACGGTCGAGACCACGGAGCCCGGACCACGGCGCAAGATCGTCTTCGAGGTCGACACCGCCGGCGGCGCGCAGGTCGTGCGCAAGCAGCTCACCAGCGACACCAGCCACGAGGCGGCTTACCAGCTGCCGGAAGGAAAGCTCACCGACGGCGACTACCGCTGGCGGATGCGTGTGAAGGACGGCGGCACCGTCTCCGAGTGGACCGCGTGGTGCACCTTCAAGGTCCGGCGCGGCTGACCAGGACCCAGGCGAGCGTGTGAGTGAAGTGGCCCGTCCGGGAGGGCGGGTCACTTCCTGTGCTGAGCCGCAGCGGTGGGCAGCGCGTTCCGCCGGAGCCGGGGAAGCGCTTTCGGTAGCTGTTCCTCGCCGTGGCCCCCTCCATGCCCACGCAACGCACGTGCAGATGGCGAGCGCGGGTCAGGGCAGCTCAAGGCCGGATTTCTGCGTCCCTGTCGGCATCCCTTCGCCTCATGGGGACGCCCGCCGAGCTGGACTGACGCGATCTCATTCCGCCACCCGCATTCGCCCCCTTCGGAGCTGTCCCACCCCCGCCGGGTTCCCGTCTGCACTACCTCAAGTGGCGTGCCGACGTGCGTCAGCTGACGGTGGGGCATGTCGCTGCGCATCGGAAGTCGACAGTGGGTCGGCTGGCGCAGCGGACGGAAGGAATCCATCGATGCGCTCTGCCCGCATTCTTTTCGCCGCGACAGCCGCCGCCGCCACCCTGGCGGTCACCGCACCCGGCGCGTACGCGATCACCGCAGGAGACTCGGACAAGGACGGCTCCGCTCACAGTCAGGACCACGGCAAGAAGGACCATGGCAAGCCGAAGGGTGGCATGCACACGGGCTCGGGTGGGCTGGCTCTGGTGGGTGGGGATGAGTGGTCCAAGGGTGAGCACGGCAAGAAGGACCATGACAAGCCGAAGGGTGGCATGCACACGGGCTCGGGTGGGCTGGCTCTGGTGGGTGGGGATGAGTGGTCCAAGGGTGAGCACGGCAAGAAGGACCATGACAAGCCGAAGGGCGGCATGCACACCGGCTCGGGTGGGCTGGCCCTCGTCAACGCCGACGACTGGAGCAAGGACAAGCAGAAGGAAGAGGGCTACAAGCACGACAAGCCCAAGGGTGGCATGCACACGGGCGGGGGCGGCCTCGCGAGCACCAGCACGAACGTGACCGGCGCCGTGGTCCTCGCGGGCGGACTGGCCGCGTTCGCCCTCTACCGCCGCCGGAAGGCCGCTGACGGCGCGTCGTAACGCGCAACCGGGCCGTAGGGGCCGCCGCCAGGAAGGCGGTCCCTGCGCCCGGTCGGTCCCCCCCGCCCGACTGTCCCCGCCTGCCACCCGAATCCGGAAGGTGCCCCTGTGAAGACCCCACCAGACCCCGCCGGCGCGGGAGCGCCCCGGCGTATCGCCCGGTGGGTCGTCCCCGCGGTGTTCTGGACGTTCGTACCGGCGGTGCTGCTGTTCGTCTTCGGTCCAGGGATGTTCGCACAGGACGCGACCGCGCCGGCCAAGCCGACGGCCTCCTCCGGGACCGGACATGCTCCGGCGGCCGCGCCGGACGCATCACGCCAGGCCTCGCCGAGCGTCGTCCCACCGGCCGGACCGGCGATGCCGAGGTCGGCTCCCACCCGCCTGGTGATTCCCAGGATCGGAGTGGACGCGCCGTTCACCGGCTTGGAGATCGGCCCGTCCGGAGCCCTGGACCCGCCCCCGGCAGACGACACGAACCTGGTCGGCTGGCACGCCTCTGGCATCTCCCCCGGCGAGCGGGGAACCGCACTCATCGCCGGCCACCTCGACACCGCGACCGCCCCGGCCGTTTTCGCCCGACTCGGCGAACTCACGCGTGGAGACAGTTTCGAGGTCAGGCGTGCTGACGGCACCACAGCCGTCTTCCGCGTCGACTCCGTGGAACGCTTCCACAAAGACGACTTCCCAGACCAGCGCGTCTACGACGACACTCCCGAGGCACTCGCGCGTCTCATCACGTGCGCAGGCGCCTACGACCGTACAGCGAAGGACTACACCGAGAACCTCGTCGTCTTCGCCCACCTGGCCCCGGCTGCCTGACAAGGCATCGCGTCGGCAGACCGGCGCCCCGTCCGGTGACGCGGGTCACATCCCGCTCCTGTCAGGTATTCGGGCCCTGTCTCGTCAGGGGGGTACGGACACGAGACAGGAGCAACGTCATGAAGCACCGCATCGTCGTACTCGGCGCCGGGTACGCCGGGGCCTTCGCCGCCGGGAACCTGGCTCGCCGGCTTTCGCCCGCCGACACCGAGATCACCGTCGTCAACGCCGTACCCGACTTCGTCGAGAGGATGCGGCTCCACCAGCTCGCCGCCGGCCGGCACCTCGCGGTCCGCCAGCTCGCCGACGTCTTCGCCGGCACCGGGGTGCGGCTGCGCCCGGCGCGCGTCACCGGTGTCGATCCCGAGCGCAGGACCGTCGCCGTGACCGGAGAGGACGGTGACGGCGAGCTGGGGTACGACACGCTTCTCTACGCGCTCGGCAGCTCCGTCGCCCATCACGGTGTCCCCGGCGTGGCCGAGCACGCCTTCGATGTGACCGGCCTTGCCTCGGCGCTGCGGCTGCGCGGGCGCTTGGACGGGCTGGGCGCGGGCGGCACCGTGCTCGTGGTCGGTGAGGGGCTGACCGGCATCGAGACCGCCACCGAGATCGCCGAGTCCCGGCCCGGACTCCAGGTCGCGCTCGCCGCCCGCGGCGAGCCGGGCGCCTGGCTCTCCCCGAAGGCCCGCCGCCATCTGCGCCGGGCATTCGACCGGCTCGGCATCACCGTCCACGAGCACACCGCTGTCGAAGCCGTCGAGCCGTCGTGGGCGATCCCCGCCGACGGTACGCCGATCCCGGCCGACGTGACCGTGTGGGCGGCCGGATTCGCCGTCCACCCGATCGCGGCCGCAAGTGGCCTGGAGGTGGCCGAGACCGGCCAGATCGTCGTGGACCGCACCATGCGCTCGGTCTCGCACCCGGACGTCTACGCCGCCGGCGACTCCGCCTACGCGATCGGCGAGAACGGCCGTCCGCTGCCGATGTCCTGCGCCTCGGCCGGATTCACCAACATGCAGGCGACCGCCGCGATCACCGCCCGCCTGACCGGCGACGAGGTCCCGACCACCGGACTGAAGTACCACGGCAACCACATCAGCCTCGGGCGGCGGGACGCGATCTTCCAGATGGTCGACGGGGAGGTCAGGTCCAAGTCCTGGTACCTGGGCGGCCGGACCGCTCGCGCAGGACGTAGACGGCGCGCTCGACCGGTGAGAGGCGCTCCATCAGGGTCAGCACGGCCAAGGACACCGATTCGCGCTGCTCGAAGGTGTCGGCGGGGCCGGGTCCGCGAGCCAGCAGCATCTCCACCGCGCCCGGACCCGGGTGGGTGCCGAGCGCCGCCGGGGCGCGGAGACCGACCCCGCGTCCGCGCGCCGGATCGTCGAGGAGTTCCTCGCCGCCGCCGTTTCGGGGCGTACCGAACGGCTGGTGGCTCTGCTCACCGACGACGTGACGGCGGTCTCGGACGGTGCGGGACTGGCCAGGCGGCTGCTGCGGCTCCGGACGCCCGAGCGCGTCGCCTCCTTCGTACGGGCCGGTTTCAAGCCCACCGCGGCGAAGCGGCGACTGGCCGGCGGCTCGCCCGCGTTCCACATCGCGACGGTCAACGGCTCTCCCGCCGTCCTCGCCGTGCTCGACGGCCGGGTCGTGGGCGTCGTCGCGTTCGGGGTCAGCGACGGCAGGGTCGCGTCCCTGCACGGCATCGCCGCGGCGGAGCGGCTCGGGCGGCTCAGCGGTGCCTGGGGCCGGAGCGAGCCCGACGCTCCGGTCATCCGACGCCTGGTGACGCGTCGACGCATGGTGACCTGAGCCGCCGGAGTCCGCGAGGGCCGCCCCCCCGGGGGGGTGCGGTGCGGACTCGGGCGGCCCCCGCGTGGCCGGCCGGGTCCCTACATCAGCGGGGTGCACGCGGCCGGCGCCGCGGGCAGGTCGATGCCGTGGGCGAAGAGGGCCGCACGGACCCGGTTGTCGACGCCGATCTTGCAGTAGATATTGCTGACGTACGCCTTCACCGTCGACGCCGTGAGCCCCAGTCGGCCGCTGATCTCCACGTTCGTCAGCCCGCCCCCGATCAGGGCCAGGATCTCGCGCTCACGCAATGTCAGAAACGCGGGCAGCGGCTTCTCTTCACGGCCCCCCAGCTTCGGGCCCGGCAGAAACGAGCACCAGAGCATCGCGAGCGGCAGCACGGCCGCGCCCGCGGCCATCGTGTGCACGGCGTGGGCCAGGGCCCGGGGGTCGACCCCCTCGGGAAAGTATCCGGAGACGCCCGGCGGCAGTGGCTGCGGCCGGCTCGACATGCTGTCCGGGTCGCCGATCAACGCGACGGGCACGCGCCGGAGTTCCCGCCCTCGCAGGGCGGTGAGGAACGGATCGAGATCGGGTAGCTGGTCGGCGGCGAGAACGCTCGTCCGCGGCCGCTCGCGCACCGCGGCGATTCCCGCCTCCGCGGACGAGCACACGGTGACGGCGAACTCCCCCGTTTCGATCAATGCCTGTTCGAGGCCCCTGCGAATCCATGGATGGTGATGAATGAGGGTGACGTGGTCCATGGTGAATCCCCCTGAGTACTGCAATAAGCCGTGGTCGGGAGGAAACCTACCCCAGACAATCAGCCACGCCCCAGAGACAGTTAAGAGGGAATTCGATCAGAAACGGTTGCGGTCCGGTGCCCTGACGACGCGGGATTGCAGCGGACGGTGACGTATCGGCCGACTTGTCCCGCCGACCAACCAAAGGAGGCGCGCGATCGGCAGTGTGCAGCGCCGCGCCGAACGCGGAGGATCAAGGCATCCCGGCGGCATCGCCACCGGGGGAGTGCCCGCCCCGCTCCAATCGGGGCGGGCACCTGCTCGATCGTATCGATCCCATCGAAAGGAACGACAGGTGCTCACTGCCCTGCGCGAGACGCCGCTGCGTCTTGCCACCCAGGCCCAGATCCTCGCCACCACCGCCCCCGCGGCCCTGACCCAGCACGCCTCCATGGCGCTGGCCAAGGCCAAGGGCACCGAGGACGAGCCGCGCTTCCTCGCGCACCGCATCTGGCAGATCGTCCTGATCGTCGCCATCGCCGTCGTCCTGGTCGCCGGCATCGTGTCCTACGCCCTGGTCGCGTACCAGTGCGTGAGCCGTGGCTACGACCGCGTCAAGTGGAGCGGCCCGAACGGCTGGCGCGTCTGGGAGTTCAAGATCATCTGCGAGAAGTACTGAGTCTGACGCCCGGCTCGGCCCCCCGTCCCCCACATGGGGGGGGGGCCCCCCCTCCCCCGTCCCACAACCCCCTGGACCCCACGTGAAGAAAAGCGTCAAACCCGCCCCCCCTGCGCTCCTGGGTGGGGGCAGGCTGAGACTGG
>NZ_JBHUYJ010000030.1:0-45232 GCF_042668715.1 Streptomyces sp. NPDC057271 | reverse complement strand
CCTGTTGCACGTGGAGCTCCTCAAACGTCTGATTTGTTTGGGAGTCAACCCTCATCGGAGAGAAGCACTGGCCCAACCTCCCCCCCCCCCCCCCCCTCCCCGGGGGGGCCCCGGGCCTCCCCTTCACCCGTACCACGACCTCTTGGACCCAGCGTGAAGAAGATCGTCAAGTCCGCCCTCCTGGCGCTCCTGGGCGGGGCCGGCCTGAGCCTGGCGGCTCTGGTGCTGTCCATGATGTACGCGATGTCCCGGGACGGTTCGGTCAGCGTGCCGGGCCTCATCGACTACGTGCAGACCGACGCCCAACTGAGCATGCAGCCCTCCGGGTACTTCCCGCTCGTCATCGTCGCGCTGGGTGTCGCCTGCTTCCCGGTGGCGTACGGCGCGCTGTCCAGGAAGCGGGGTGACGGCCATGCCGCCCGCTGACTCCGCCGTCGTCGAGAGCGTCTCCGCGCCCGCCCGCGCCGAGGACCCTCCGTACGAGATCCCGCTGGCTCTGGAGGGCCTGAGCAAGCGGTTCGGGGGTCGCCACGCCCTGCGCGACGTCACCGTGACCATGCCCGCCGGCGCCGTGTGCGGACTGGTGGGAGCCAACGGAGCCGGCAAGTCCACCCTGTTGCGCTGTGTCATCGGGCTGACCGAACCGAGCGGCGGAACCGGCCGGGTCTTCGGGGAGCAGCTCGGCACCGACTCGGCGAAGCGCCTGGTGTCGTACGCGCCCGACGAACTGCCCATGCCCGACATGCTCACCGGACACGAGTACCTGGGTCTGATCGCCGGTCTGGAGGACCGCCCGCGGGACCTGATGCGCAACGCCGAGCGGCTGGCCGAGATCTTCGGCATCGACGGCGCCCTCACCAAGCTCGTCGGGTCGTACAGCCACGGCATGAAGCGGCGGCTGCAGTTCGCCGGAGCCTTCAGCAGCGACGCCCCGCTGCTCATCCTCGACGAGCCCTTCTCGGGCCTCGACGTCGAGGGCTCCGTGCTCCTGCGGCTCGCGCTGCGCACCTGGACGCGATCCGGACGCTCCGCGCTGGTGACCATCCACGACCTGCACACGGCCGAACGCGAATGCGACTTCATCGTGGTGCTGTCCGACGGCCGGCTCGTCGCGCAGGGCGCTCCCCGATCCATCAGCGAGGCGGCCGGGACGTCCACGCTCGAAGCCGCGGTGCTGTGCCTGAGCGGTCTCGAGAACGTCTCCGAGACCGCGGACGACATCTTCGCCGAGCTCATGGGCCCGGGCTCATGACGGCCGCCCCCGTACCCGCCGGCGCGCGCGGGCCCCACCTCGCGTCCCCGCGGCCCTCGAACCGGCGCTCCCTGCGGCCCTCCCTCGCCATCGCCGGGGCGACCGCGCGGTCCCAGCGCAACACCGTGCGCCAGATGCTGCACCGTTCCCCGGTCATCACCTCGGCCGTCCTGCTGGCCCTGGTCGTGTTCGGGCTCGCCATGGTCGCCTTCCAGGTCCAGGCCCTGGCCCCGCTGGTCCACGAGCAGACCCTCACCGCCCTCCAGGACCGCCAGCTGAAGGAGGTCAACCGGGCGGCGCTCGCCGGCATGGCGGCCGCGGCGTCGGGGGCCACGCTGATCCTGGACATCCTCGGTCTCCAGCCCGCGGGCGTCCGCGTCCTCGCCGTCTCCAAGGGGGTCGGCCGCTGGAACCGGGCCCTGGGCGAGCTGATCCCCCCGTACGTCCTGGCGATGACCGTGGCCTCCTTCCTGGTCGGCCCCGTCACGGTGCTGTCCCTCACACGCGTACAGGCCACCGGCGGCACCGGCTTCTGGCTCGCGCTCGCCGTCGCCCTGCTGTTCACCGCACTCACCGCGCTGGTCGCCACCGTCACCACGCTCGCCGTCCAGGCCCTCACCGCGCTGGTCATGCGGTCCTCGAACGACGCGCTCGGAGTGAAGTCCGTCAGCGCCTCCCTCTGCGGCGTCCTCCTCATCACCGGGATCGGTCTCGTCCTCGCCGGCCGCACCTGGGGCCTGTACGTCCTGTGTCCGCCGCTGGCCGTGACCGGAGGCGTCCCCGAGACCCTCGCCGGCGTGCTCCTCGCGGTGATCGCGGGACTTCTCTGGGGCGTGCTCTGCGCGTACGTCCTCTCCTTCGCCGGCACGACCGCGCGCAACAACGAGAGCGGCGCCCCGTGGCGGCTGGGCTTCGTCCGGCTGCCGGGACGCGGCGCCCGGACGGAGGCGCGCCAGCTGCTGCGCGACCCGCTGTACATCTCCGCCACGTCCGTCTCCCTGGCCGCCGCGGCGGCCATCGCGGTCCTGTACCACCTCGGCTATCTCCAGGACGCCACGGCCTCGTTGCTCCTGCTCGCCGTCTGCGGAATCTCCTCCCTCATCACCGGTCTCGCCCCGTTCCGGCTCGCCGGGAACGCCTGGATCTACGCCATCCACCCCCGCGGCTTCTCCCGCTGGGGCCGGCAGAACGCCTTCGGGGCGATCGCCGCCGGCCTGGCCACCGTCGTCGCCGTACGCGTCGTCAGCCTGGTCCCCTTCGAGGCGGGCCGGGATCTGGTCATCCTCACCATGGCGCTCGCCGGGAGCGCGCTGAGCGTGCTGTACGGACTCGCCACGGTGACCGCCGACTTCGCGGAGAAGCGGGTGACCCTGCTGGTCAGCGGGTTGTCGAGCGGAGCGACCCTGGGGGCGCTGTTCTGGCTCGCCTCCTCGGTCGACGCGCTCTCGACGGCCGCGGCGACCGCCGCCCACTGGCTGCTCGTCAGTGCGGCCGCCCTCTGCGCGGTCCAGCAGGTGATGCGGGTCAAGGACCGTGACTTCGCCCGGACGGCGGAGCGGTGATCCTGCTGCGCCTGGTGCTGGTCGCCCTCGTCCACGGCCGCAGGCCGATGGCCTGGCTGGCGCTCGCGACCGGGCTGATGCTGGTGTGCGTCTGGCCGGCGGGCTGGACGTTCCGGCTCTTCGTGCTGGCCGGGTTCGTCGCCGTCCCCCTCAGCGTCGTCGTGCACGAGTACGGCCACGCCCGGACGGCGCTCTTCCTCGGGGCCCGTGAACTGCGGGCCGAGTGGCGGGGCGGCTCGATGGCGGTGTCGCACGACAGCCTCGGGGCGGCGCGGAACCTGGCGGTGGCGCTGGGCGGACCCGCGAGCTCGGGAGCCGTCGGCGGAGCCTTCGTGACCGTCGGTCTGCTGTACGGGTGGCAGCCCCTCGTCCTGCTCGGCGCGATCGTCGCCTTCCCCGCCAGCACCCTGATCCCGCCCGGTCACGACGGACGAACGTGCCGCCACCAGGCCCGCGAGTGGCTGGCCGCCCGGGTGCCGACCGAGCGCGAACCCGCGGCCTGAGCGGCCCCCGCGACCGGGGCGCGGCGGAGTACGCGGGTCCCACGGCGGAGTACGCGGGTCCGCACGGCGGAGTGCGCGGGTCCGCACGGCGGAGTGCGCGGAACCGCGCGGCGGAGTACGAGGGCCGCACGGCCGAGTACACGGGTCCGCTTCGGCCGACGGGCGCGGAGCCGTTTCGGCCGCGGGCGCGGTCCGGCGCCAGCACAGAGGGCCCGTACGTGTCATCCGGCACGTACGGGCCCTCGTCGGCGTTTCGAGCGCCGTGACGACAGGACTACTCGACGACGAGCTCGACCTGGATGTTGCCGCGCGTGGCCTTGGAGTAGGGGCAGAACGCGTGGGTCTTCTCCAGCAGCTCGCGGCCCGGCTCGCCCTGGAGGTGGTCCGGGAACTCGGCGCGCATCACGACCGCGAGGCCGAAGCCGCCGTCCGTCTCGTCCTTGCCGATGGAGACCTCGGCGGTGATCGAGGCGTCCGCGATGTCGATCTTCTCCTGGCGCGCCACGAGACCCATCGCGCTGGCGAAGCAGGCGGCGTAACCGGCGGCGAAGAGCTGCTCCGGGTTGGTGCCCTGGCCGTTGCCGCCGAGGGCCTGCGGGTGGGCGAGGGGGAGGTCGATGTGGCCGTCGGAGCTGACGGCGCGGCCCTCGCGGCCGTTGGCGGTGGCGACGGCGGTGTAGATCGCGTTCATGGGTCCTCGTTTCCCTGTGCGGTCGGGGTCTGGGAGAGACAGTAGCGTGCAATTCAGTTGTGCACAACTGAATCGTCCCCCATGAGGTGTCCCGTACCCTGGGAGCCATGGAGACGCTCGACACGAACCGGGACGAGGACTTCCTCCGCCTCGACCAGCAGATCTGCTTCTCGCTGCACGCCGCGACCCGCGCCTTCAACGGCGTCTACCGCGCCGCGCTCAAGGACCTCGGGCTCACCTACCCCCAGTACCTGGTCATGCTGGTGCTCTGGGAGCACGGCGAGCTGCCGGTCAAGCGGATCGGCGAGCACCTGCGCCTGGACTCCGGGACGCTGTCCCCTCTGCTCAAGCGCCTGGAGGCGGCCGGATACGTCGAGCGGCGCCGCTCCGCGGAGGACGAGCGCTCCGTGACCGCCCGCCCCACCGAGGCCGGCACCGCCCTGCGGGAGAAGGCCCTCGCCGTGCCCCGGCGGATCGCCGCCGCGACCGGAATGGAGCTGGAGGAGATGCGCGCCATGCGGGCCCGGCTCAACGAGCTGGCCCTGCGGCTCGACAACGTCGACCCGGACGACCTCGCCCCCTGCGAGTAGGGCCCTCTTCGCGCGGCACCCGCCAGTGACGTGATCCGAGGCTGTGGCGGCCGCAGGCGGTGGTGGCCGAGGGCGGTGGCGGCGGTGAGCGGTGGCGGTCGGGGACGTGGCGGCCGCAGGCGGTGGCGGCCGTGGGCGTGGCGGCCGTGGCGGGGGAGAATGTAAGGATCCGCATCCAGCCTGACTCCTATACTCCGACCATGCCCTCCCTCGCCATCCGTCGCGCCACCGCCGACGACTCACGTCGGCTCAGCCGGCTCGTCCGGAAGTCCGCCGCCTATCGCGGCGACTACGCCTCGATGGTCGACGGCTATGTCGTCGGAGGGAGCTACATCGAGCACCACCCCGTCTTCGTCGCCGTCGACGAGCACGACCGCGTCCTCGGGTTCTACGCCCTCCTCCTCGACGAGACCGAGCTCGACCTCGCCTTCGTCGCCGACGAGGCGCAGGGGCGGGGCATAGGGCGGCTCCTGATGGAGCACATGACCGCACAGGCCCGTGCCGCCGGGCTCACCTCCGTACGGGTCGTCGCGCATCCGCCCGCCGAGGACTTCTACCTGCGGACCGGAGCCCGCCGCACCGGGACCGTCGAGCCCGCGGGCCGGATCCACTGGGCCAGGCCCGAGCTCCGGTTCGACGTCGCGTGAGCACCACCGGAAAGGCCGAACAGACCGACCGCCGCCGCGTCTTCGCCGACCTCACCCCGCTCCGTACCTCCGCGCACTACCGCCGTCTCTGGTTCGGCAACACCGTCTCCTGGGTCGGCCAGGGCATGACCGCGCTCGCGGTCTCGCTCCAGGTGTACGAGATCACCCGCTCGCCGTTCTCCGTCGGGCTCGTCGGGCTGTTCTCCCTGGTCCCGCTGGTCGTCTTCGGCCTCTACGGCGGCGCCGTCGCCGACACCGTCGACCGCCGCAGGCTCGGACTCGCCAGCGCCACCGGCTCCGCCGTGCTGTCCGCCGCCCTCGCCACGGCCGCGTTCGCCGGCTTCCACCAGGTCTGGTTCCTGTACGCGATCGTGGCCCTGCAATCCGTCTGCGCCGCGCTCAACTCGCCCGCCCGGACCTCGATGATCCCGCGCCTGCTGCCGGCCGAGCAGCTGCGCGCCGCCAACGCGCTCAACTCGATGACGATGACGTTCGGCACGCTCGTCGGCCCGAGCCTCGGCGGCCTCCTCGTCGGCGTCGGCGGCTTCCAGACCGCGTACCTCATCGACGCCGTCGCCTTCTCCGCCGCCCTGTACGCGATGTGGCGGCTGCCCGCCATGCTCCCCGAACGGACCGGCACCAAGAGGGCGTCGGTCCTCGACGGCCTCCGCTTCCTCGCCACCCGGCCCAATCTGCGCATGACCTTCTTCTCCGACTTCTGCGCGATGATCCTCGCCCACCCTCGTGCACTGTTCCCCGTCGTCGCCGTCCTCTGGTACGACGGCGACGCCACCACCACCGGACTCCTCGCCGCCGCCCCGGCCGCCGGAGCGCTCCTCGGCGGCGTCCTCAGCGGCTGGCAGGGGCGCATCCACCATCACGGACAGGCGATCCTGCTCGCCGTCGCCTGCTGGGGCACCGCGATCGCCGTCTTCGGCCTCACCCGCAACCTCTGGCTCGGGCTCCTCCTGCTCGCCCTCGCCGGCTACTCCGACACCGTCTCCATGATCTTCCGCAACACGATGATGCAGGTCGCGGCACCGGACGAGATGCGGGGCCGGCTCCAGGGCGTCTTCATCGTGGTCGTCGCCGGCGGACCTCGGCTCGGAGACTTCCTCGCCGGCTCGGTCGCCGACCTGACCTCGCCCGCCGTCGCCGTCACCGGAGGCGGCATCGCCTGTGTGCTCGCCATCGGTCTACTCGCCCTGTACGGGAGGGAATTCCGCCGGTACGACGCACGTCGTCCCACGGCCTGAGCTGGCGGTTGGCCGCCACGGCACATAGCCGCCAGGCCGTACGGTATTCAACGGCCTCCGTCCGGACCAGACTCCTCGCGGCGCCCGGAACCACCCCTTCCCCCGGGTGCCGAGGAGTGCGTCGATGATCAGACCTTCCGTAGGAGGAAGGGCCGGGCTGCTCGCCGCCGGCATCTCCCTGATGCTGCTCACGGCAGGGCAGACCGCCGCTGCCGGGGGAACCTCCGCCCCCGCCGTACCCGACACCTTCACGGGCGCGGCCGGCGCGAGCGCGACCGTCACGCTCATCACGGGCGACCGCGTCACCGTGACCGAACTGGGCGGCGGCCGGAAGACCGTCACCGTCGACCGGGCGAAGGGTGCCACCGGAGCCGTACGCAGCGAGATCTCCGACGGCCGGATCTCCGTCGTCCCCGACGAGGCCCGCCCCTACCTGGACTCGGGCGTCCTCGACCGCCGGCTCTTCGACGTCAGCGGCCTCATCGAGCAGGGCGTCACCGACGAACTTCCGCTGATCGTCACCCACGGCAGGGGGGCGCGGGCCGCCGCGCCGCGCGGCACCGAGACCGTCCGCGACCTGCCCAGCATCGGCGGCTCCGCGGTGGAGGCGACCGACCCGGCCGCGTTCTGGCGGTCGTTCACCTCGCCCGCCACCCGCTCCGCGGGCGGCAAGGTCTGGCTGGACGGCAGGGTCGAGGCGGCGATGGCCGAGTCCAACGCCCAGATAGGCACCCCGAAGGCGTGGGAGGCGGGGCTCACCGGCAAGGGCGTGAAGGTCGCCGTCCTCGACACCGGCGCCGACCTCGGCCACCCCGACCTGGCCGGCCGGGTCGCCGAGTCCAAGTCCTTCATCGAGGGCCAGGAGGTCGCCGACCGCGACGGCCACGGCACCCACGTCGCCTCCACCGTCGGTGGCAGCGGCGCCGGTTCGGACGGCCTTGAGAAGGGTGTCGCGCCGGGCGCGACCCTCGCCGTCGGCAAGGTCCTCAGCGACGAGGGCTCCGGCACCGAGTCGCAGATCATCGCCGGCATGGAGTGGGCCGCCAAGGACATCGACGCGAAGATCGTCTCGATGAGCCTCGGTTCGCGTGAGGGCAGCGACGGCACCGACCCGATGGCCCAGGCCGTGAACACCCTGAGTGCCGAGACCGGCGCCCTCTTCGTCATCGCCGCAGGCAACAGCGGCGCCCCCGGCACCATCGGCTCGCCCGGCGCCGCCGACTCCGCGCTCACCGTCGGCGCCGTCGACGAGGCCGACCAGGCCGCCTACTTCACCAGCCAGGGACCGCGCTTCGGCGACCAGGCGCTCAAGCCCGACCTCTCCGCGCCCGGCGTGGACATCCTGGCCGCCCGCTCCCAACTGGCGTCCGGCACGGGCCTGTACACCTCCATGAGCGGCACGTCGATGGCGACCCCGCACGTCGCCGGCGTCGCCGCGCTGCTCGCCGAGAAGCACCCCGACTGGACCGGCGCGCAGCTCAAGAACGCCCTGATGTCCTCGTCGAAGACGCTCACCGACTCCGCCTACGCCCTCGGCGCCGGCCGGGTCGACGTGGCCGCCGCCGTCGCCGCGAACGTCACCGCCACCGGCTCCGCCGACCTCGGCTTCCTCTCCTGGCCGTACGAGGAGAACAAGCCGGTCACGAAGACCGTGACATACACCAACCACTCGGGCTCCGCTGTGGAGTTGAACCTCGCCGTCGAGGGGATGCCCGCGGGAGTCGCGACCCTCGCCGACACCACCCTCACCGTCCCGGCCCACGGCACCGCTGAGACCACGGTCACCGGCGACGGCACCAAGGCCCCCGTCGGCAACGCCTCCGGTCGGATCGTCGCCTCGGCCGGCGGTACGCCCGTCGCACACACCGCGCTCGGCCTGGTGAAGGAGGAGGAGCGCTACAACCTCACGATCCACGTCAAGGACCGTGACGGCGCCCCCGCCCCCGCCACCGTGATCGTCAAGCAGCTCGCCGAGGGCCGGTACGACCCGTTCCCGGTGGCCGTCGGCGACTCGGGCACCGTGGAGCTGCGGCTGAAGCCCGACACGTACACCGTCGACACCTTCCTCGACGTGCGTGGCTCCAGGGGCAGGGACTCCCTCGGCCTCGGCTTCCTCACCGACCCGGAGATCGTCCTCGACCGCGACCGCGAGATCACCCTCGACGGAAGGCAGTTGAGAGAGATCCGGGCCGAGGTCGAGCAGCGGACGGAGACCCGCCAGCTGCTCATGGAGTTCGACCGTGACGCCCACGGTGCCTCCTACGGCGGCGCGGTCCAGGTGCCGATGACATACGACTCGATCTTCGCCGCCCCCACCCGCGAGCCCGCCCACGGCACCTTCGAGTACCGCACGGTCTGGCGGCTCGGCAAGCCGCTCCTGGAGGCGAGCGCCGACGGCGACCGGCTGTCCGAGGCCACCGTGCAGGCCGGCTCCAACATGCTCGAAGGCCGCCACCGGCTCGGCGTCGTCGACGCGGGCACGGGCACGGCCGCCGAGTACGCGGGCAGGAACGTCAAGGGCAAGGCCGTCCTCGTCCGGGCCGGCGCGGTCCCGAACACGGAGCTGGCCCAGAACGCCCAGGACGCAGGCGCCAGGGCGCTGTTCGTCACCGACGACCGGCCCGGACGGCTGATGTCCTGGTTCGGCACCGCCGAGTTCGAGGACCGGCAGATCGCCGTCGCGACCGTCGACGCCGCCGACGCGACACGGCTCTCCCGGGCGGCGAAGCGCGGCAAGCGGATCGACCTGACCGGCACCCGGTTCACCCCGTACACCTACGACCTCTCCGAGGGGCACCCGGGCGCGATCGGCAAGGACCTCGTCTTCCGGCCCGACCGGGACGAACTGGCCACCATTCGCTCCGCGTTCCACATGCCCACGGGCCAGAAGGAGCTGGGCGGCGAGTTCCGCTACTCGATCACCGACACCTTCCCCATCGGTTTCGGCTTCAAGGAGCACATCGCCTTTCCGGCCGAGCGCACCGAGTACGTCTCCACCGGCACCGGCCAGGGCTGGCACGAGTCGGTCGACCTCGCCGACTCCCTGGAGCAGCGCGGAGGCGTCAACTCCTACCGGGGTGGCGGCACCCGGTCGCTCGACTGGTTCGAGCCGGTCTGGCACCCCTGGCTCGGTACCGGACTCGGCTGGGGCCAGCAGCGGGTCGGGAACGACCTGAGGTTCAACACCCCCGGCTGGGGCGACTCCGGCCCCGACCACACCGGCTTCGGCAACGTGTGGGGCGACGACTCGATGACCCAGTTCACCGAGGTGTACGCCAACGGGACCCGGGTCGACCGCAGGATGAGCTCCGGCGCCTACGCCTGGGACGCCCCGGCGGAGGAGGCGACCTACAAGGTCGTCACCGACACCACCCTCGACCCGGCGCGCTGGCGGCTGTCGACCAAGGGCCACGCGGAGTGGACGTTCCGCTCCGAGGAGACCCCTTCCGACCGATCGACCTTCCTCCCCCTGATCAACCTCGGCTTCGATGTCGACACCGACCTCAAGGGCGACGTACGCGGCGGGAGCCGGGTGTCCGTAGGGATCTCCGCCGAGTACGTGAAGGGCGCGATCGACACCGGCAGGCTCGGTGGCGGCACGCTGGACGTCTCGTACGACGACGGCACGACCTGGCAGAAGGTGGCGCTGAAGAAGTCGTGGGGCGGCGCGTCCTGGACGGGTGAGCTGCGGGTGCCGGACGACGCGCAGTACCTCTCGTTCCGGGCGGGTGCGTCCGACGACCGCGGTGGCTCGGTCGAGCAGGAGATCATCCGGGCGGTCGGGGTGAAGTAGCCCCGGAACCACCGGACAGGGGGAGTCCCGGCACGGCGCGGAGCCGTGCCGGGACTCCCGTCCCCCGGCGCTCACCCGCCGCGCGTCACGATCCCGCGCACGATTCCCAGCTCCACCAGGTCCTGGGGCCGCAGCCGGAGCTGGTCGGCGGTGGCCGGGGCCTGGTCCTCCGGCCTCTTGAGGATGGCCGAGGCCAGCTCGGGGGCGATGACGGAGAAGTAACTGTCGGGCGTGGCCCAGGTGTTGCCCGGCGCGGCCAGCGCGAGCGCCCCTCCCGAGCCGCCCTCGCCGACCAGGAGCGAGGTCACCGGGACCCGTGCCTCGGCGACCGCGGTGAAGGCGTCCGCGATGGCCGGTCCCGCTCCGGCCCGTTCGGCCCCGGCGTCGTTGGCGGCGCCCGGGGTGTCGATCAGGGTCAGCACGGGGATCCCGAGCCGGTCCGCGAGCCGGATCAGCCGTGCGACGGTCCGGAAGCCCGCCGGGCGCGTCGCCGACCCGTCCTGCGCGGCGTACGCGACCGGCCGCCCCTCATGGAGGCCGAAGCCGCACTCCACCCCGGGGTCCACGCCGCCCGCCCGGTCCCCGCGCAGGGCGGCCCGCGCCGTGAAGTAGGCGTCCAGATAGGCCCCGGCGCGAGGACGGTCGGCGGACCGGGCCCGTACGACGGCCTCCCAGCCGCTCCCGGGCGGCGCGGCCTCGGTGAGCGCCCGGGGCGGAGGGGCGGGTGTCGAGGCCGACCGGTGCGTGCCGTCGGGCAGGCCGACGGCCGGGGCACCGACGGTACCGCCGGCCGGTGCCCCGAGCGGCGTCCCGGACCGGTCGCCGGGCTCGGGCCCGGACGGTTCGCCGGGCTCGGCCCCGGACTCGTCGCGGGGCTCGCCGGCCGTCAGCAGACCCAGCCAGAGCGAGAGCGTCGTCCGCAGCTCCTCCGGCGCGACGAGCGCGTCCACATGCCCGTGCTCCCACTGGCTCTCGGCCGTGTACGCCGCCGGGTCCGCGTCCCTCGGACGGACCCGGGAGCCGGCGAACGCCACCTGCGCGGCGGGCAGGGCGAGGACCACGTCCGCGCCCGCGCCGACGGTCGCCCAGCCACCGCCCGTGGACGGGTCCCGCAACACCGTGACGTGGGGCACGCCGCCCTCCCGTAGCCGTACCGTCGCCTCGGCCACACGCTGGAGCTGGGCGAGGGCGATCATGCCCTCCTGCATCCGGCTGCCGCCCGTCGCCACGAGCGACACCAGCGGGGTCCGGTCGGCGAGCGCGGTCCGGTACGCGGCGACGAGCCGGTCTCCGGCCGCCTGCCCGAGCGAGCCGCCGAGGAAGCCGAACTCGAAGGCGACCAGGACCACCGGGCGACCGCCGATCGTCGCCCTGCCGTACAGGACGGACTCCTCCTCGCCGGTCCTCGCGGCCGCACGCGCGCGTGCGGCGTCGTAGCCGGCCCAGCCGATCGGTCCCTCGGGCGGCGGCGGCGCCGGGGAGGCGGGGTGCGGCAGCGGTGTGAAGTCACCGGAGACCAGCGCGACGACCTCGCGGGACGTGAGGCGCTCAGCCATGGAGGGCCTCCGGGAGGGCCTTCTTGAGCAGCTTGCCCATGTCGTTGCGGGGCAGCGCCCGCAGGAAGTGGACCGTTCGCGGGCGCTTGTGCGGGGCGAGGAGCCCGGCGACATGGTCCGCCAGCTCCCCGGCAGTCGGCGGCCTCTCCACGTCGGCCGGCACCACCCAGGCCACGATCCGCTCCCCGAGATCGGGGTCCGGCGCACCGGTCACCGCGGCCTCCAGGACCGCCGGATGGTCCAGGAGCGCGTTCTCGATCTCCCCGGCGCCGATCTTGTATCCGCCGCTCTTGATCAGGTCCGTGGCCTTGCGGCCCACGATCCGTACGTACCCGTCGGGTTCGCGGACCGCCATGTCGCCGGTGCGGAACCAGTCCCCGTCGAAGGCGGCGGCGGTCGCGTCCGGCCGGTTCAGGTACGCGGTGAACAGGTTCGGGCCCTTGACCTGGATCTCGCCGACGCTCTCCCCGTCGTACGCCCGCAGCTCCGTGCCGTCCTCCTCCACGAGCCGCAGCTCCACGCCCCTGAGGGGGAGCCCGACGGAGCCGGGGCGCGGGCGGGAACCCACGGGGACGCCGGTGTTCATCAGGGTCTCGGTCATGCCGTACCGCTCGATCACCGTCCGGCACGTCGCCGCCGTGATCCGCTCGTGGTCGTGGACCGGCAGAGCCGCCGAGCCCGAGACCAGCAGCCGCGCCCCGGCCAGCGCCCGTACCAGCTCCGGATCCTCACCGAGAGCGTCCGCGATCCGGTGGTACATCGTCGGTACGCCGAACAGCATGGTGCCGCCGCCCGCGCCCAGCTCCCGCGCCACGCCCTCGACGGAGAACGCGCCGAGGTGCCGCACCGATCCGCCGCGCCGCAGCGGCCCGAGGATCCCCAGGATCAGCCCGTGGACATGGAAGAGCGGCAGCGCGTGCACGAGCACGTCGTCCTCGGTCCACGCCCAGGCCTCCTCCAGCGCGTCGAGGGAGGAGGCGATCGCCCGGTGGGAGAGGACGACGCCCTTGGGCGGTCCGGTGGTGCCGGAGGTGTAGACGATGAGGGCGGCGGTCTCGGGGTCGTCGGGCTCCGCGCCGGAGAAGGCGAAGGCCGCGGAGATCGGGGTGTGGTGGGACACCGCCGTCTCGACGTCGATCCGGGGCAGTTCGGCCAGTCCCGCCGGGAGCACGTCGTCGGCGCCCGCGAGCACGGCACCCGGGGTGCTGTCGCCGAGGATGTGCGCCAACTCCCTCTCACCCGTACGCGGGTTGACCGGGATCGCCGGAACGCCGGCCAGCAGCGCGGCCACCACGCCGACAGCCGTCCCGGCGGTCGGCGTGGCCCACACGGCGACCCGCCCCGCGCCCAGGATCCGCGTCGCCAGGGCGCCGGCCGCCTTGCCCAGTTCCTCGTATGTGAGCGTCTCGGCGCCGAAGCGCAGTGCGGGCAGGCCCTCACGGGTCTTCAGGGCCGGGAACAGCGCGTTCAAGGGTCGTCCTCCTCGCGTAGCGGGATGCGAGAGGCATTCTTCCCCCGCCTCAGGGGCAGCGCGCCGAGACCTTGCTCACCTCCGGACTGCCGCCGCCGTCCCCGGTCGGCCGGAGCGTCCGCATCCGCCCGTACGCGTACACGCGGCCCGCGAGCGCCAGGCCCCTCTTCGCGGGCGGGAACCAGGAGTTGACCAGCGGGATCCCGATGGCGAAGGTCGTGCCGCCGAGACCGAGGAGGAAACCGGCGGCGAGCATCGCGGCGTACGAGTTCCGCGCCGGGATCAGCAGCAGCACGGGCACGATCGTCAGCGCCGACACCAGGGGGAACATCACCTTGGCGCCGTAGCGGTCGGTGAGCGTGCCTGCCGGGATCCGGCCGAGGGAACCCACCAGGACCGGGATGGCGACGAGCAGTGACTGCTGGAACGAGCTGAGGTTCAGCCGGGCCCCGTAGTCGGCGGCCAGCGGCGCGATCAGGTTCCACGCCCAGAAGGTGAGCGCGAACCCGATCGTCGCCATGACCAGATTCCGGTAGGCGGCGCCGGAGGGCTTCTCGAGGGTGTCCACGTGATCAGTCAAGTCCGCGGGGAAGGGCGGGGCGCGCCTGATTGGGCCGTACGGGGGCAGGGCCGGGGCCGCGGACGGATCCGCTACGGCCAGGCGACCGTCGTCGGCGGCCGGCCGTCGTCCGCCACCACCAGATGCGGCCCCTCCCGGGTCGCCGCCACCTCGACCGTGATCGCCGTGACGCCCGGCCGGCGGTGGGCCGCCGCGAGCGCGCCGCGCAGGGTGGAGAGGAGCCGGTCGGCATCGGCGGGCTCGACGAGGGTGTCGACCGCGCCGGAGAAGTGCACCGAGGGCTGGAAGCCGAGCAGCGCCGCCGCGCCGCCCGTCTCGCGCAGGACCCGCCCCCGGAACGTCGCCGGCGCGTCGGCGGGCGGCTGCTGGAGGGCGAAGATGGCCGTCCGTACCTCCTGGATGGTGGAGTCGAGCTCGTCCACGGCCCGTGCGAGCAGGGCGCCCTCCTCGTCCGGCACGGCCGGGTCGTCCGCTTCACGGGGGCCGGTGTCCGCCGCCCGCCGCCGGGTCGACTCCAGCATCATCTCGGTCGCGAAGAGCCGCTGGACCACGAGATCGTGCAGGTCACGGGCGATCCGGTCACGGTCCTCGTAGACCGCGAGCCGCTCCCGGTCGTGCTGTGCGTCCGCCAGGACCAGCGCGAGCGCCGCCTGGGAGGCGAACTGCGAGGCGAGCAGCCGTTCCACCGCCGTGTACGGGCGCCCGCCGCGCCGCCGGGGGAGGGCGAGGGTCCCGATGAGCCGGCCGCCGCTCTGCAGCGGCAGCATCATCGACGGCCCGAACCGCGACCGTACGTGCGTCGTCATCCGCGGATCGGTCGCCGAGTCGTCGACGAAGACCGGCTCCCCGGCCAGCAGTTGCTCCAGGACCGGCGAACCCGGCGCGATCGTCGTACCGACCAGGTCGCCCGGGTCGTCCATCGTCGACGCCGCCACGATCTCCATCCCGCCCTCCTCGGTGGGCTGGAGGACGACCCCCGCCGAGGCGTCGGCGAGCAGCCGCGCCCGCTCGGCGACCGTCATCAGCGCGTCCGCCGCCGGCTCCCCGGTGAGCAGCGCCGTCGTCACCGCCGCCGCGCCCTCGATCCAGCGCTCGCGCTGGCGCACCGTCTCGTACAGCCGGGCGTTGCCGATGGCGATCCCGGCCTGCGAGGCGAGGACGCGCAGCATGGCCAGGTCCTCGTCGGTGAACGGGCCGCCGTGCTTCTCGGTGAGGTAGAGGTTGCCGAAGACCTCGGCGTGGACGCGGATGGGGACGCCGAGGAGGGAACGCATCTCGGGATGCCCCTCCGGCACTCCTCCGGAGCGCGGATCGGTCGTCAGATCGTCGAGCCGCATCGGCCGGGGGTCCTGGACGAGCGCGCCGATGAGCCCGCTGTGCCCGTCGGGCAGCCGCGGGATCCGCTGCCGCTCGGCCTCCGTCATCCCGGCGGTGAAGAGTTCGGTGAGCCGGCCGCGCTCGGGGTCGACGACGCCGAGCGCTCCGTAGCGCGCTCCGATGAGTTCGATCGCCGAGTCCACGATGTGCTGGAGCGTGGCCCGCAGTTCGAGGTCGGTGCCGACACTCAGGACGGCCTGGAGGAGGAACGGCAGGCGGGAGGCCGGTTCGTCGTCCTTGTCCATGCGTGACATGGGATCACTGTCCTGCGGACCGGCGGATCACGACGGTCAGTGGGCCTCGGCCAGCGGGTCGAGGATCATCGGCTGGATCTTGCCCTCCAGCATCGCCCCGAGCCCGAGGATCGCGCACACGTCGGGGCGTTCGGCGATGTGCACGGGCATGCCGGTCGCCTCGCGCAGCATCTGGTCGAGGCCGGGGAGCAGCGCGCTGCCGCCCACCATCATCACGCCGCGCTCGGCCAGGTCGGCGACGAGGTCGGGCGGGCAGTCGCGCAGGATCTTGCCGATGCCGTCGAGGACGGCGGTCAGCGGGGTGTGGATCGCCTGCCGCACGGCGGCGGTGTCGACGGTCACCGAGCGGGCGAGGCCGGTGGCCACGTCGCGGCCGTGGATCTCGGTGTAGCTCGGGCCCTGGAGCGTCAGGCCGTTGCCTCTGAGGGCGAGTTGCAGGGGCCGGACCGACTGGCTGGGCAGCATCAGCTCGTGCTGGTGGCGCAGGTGCTGGATGATGGCGTGGTCGATGGCGTCACCGCCCACCGGGATCCGTTCGGCGGTCACGATGGAGCCGAGCGAGAGCACGGCGACCTGGGTGGTCGCCGCCCCGCAGACCATGATCATGGTCGCGGTGGGCTGCTCGACGGGGAGTCCGCAGCCGACGGCCGCCGCGATCAGCGTGTCGACCAGCTCGACCCGTCGGGCGCCGAGCCCGACGAGGGTCTCCACGGCGGCGCGCTGGGCGAGCGGGTCGCTGTCGTGCGGGGTGCTGGCGGCCGCGCGCAGCCGGGGCTTGCGGCGCAGCTGGCGGCGGAGCTTCTCGCCGAGGAGGTGACGGAGCATCCGCTGGGCCATCTCGATGTCGACGACGGTGCCGCCGGAGACGGGCCGCATGACGCGGATGTAGTCGGGGGTGCGGCCGGTCATCTTCTCGGCGAGGGCGCCGACGGCGATCAGGGCGCCGGTGCGGGTGTTCACGGCGGCGACACTGGGTTCGTCGACGACGAGCCCGGCGCCCTTGACGAAGACCCGGGTCCGGGCGGCTCCCAGGTCGACGGCGACATGGCAACGGCGCAGCTGCTCAAGGCTGACGGTCACGGCAGATCCTCCGGAGTGCGGTGCTGGCACGGAGCGAGGCATGAGCGCTCAGGCGCTCTTGTTCGCATCGTGCGACCGCCACACCCCCGGCGCGCGCTGGGCTGAGCCGCCCGGGGGTGCGCCTCCGCCTGACGGCGGCTCAACGGGTGCATGGGGGAGGGCGCGGCACGGGTACGCACGGTGGCGGGTGCGCACGGTGGCGGGTGCGCGCGGCGCGGCGGGTGTTCGCGGTGGCGGCCTCCGGTCAGAGGAGACGTTGGAGCAGGCCCCAGGTGAACTCCGCCGCGCGGGGCGTGCCGTCCGGCAGGGTGAAGTCGAGACGGAGGCGCGTGGGCGCGCTGCCGTCGCGGGCCCGGGCCGGTGGGAAGGCGTTGCCGACCTCGGCGAGGGTGCAGCTCCACGGCCGCAGGTCGGCCTCGCCGCGCAGCTCCGGCACCGGGGCGCCCGGCGCGCGGACCAGGCCGCTGCCCCAGACCGCCGCCCGCGCCCCCACCATCACCTGCCACCGCAGTTCCGGCCAGAGCTGAAGCTCCCACTCCAGCAGCTCCGCAGCCGGCTCCGGGACCGGACGCCGCGCCACGGGCTCACCCAGGACGGACCTGTAGCGGGCCAGTTCGCCCGGGCCCCGGCGGCCGTGCGCCCACGCCTGCCAGCGGCGGTTCGCCTCACGCGACTCGGCCCTGGTCGCCCCCAGTTCCCGGAGCGCGTCCTCGACCAGGTCCGGCTGGTGGTCGGCCATACGGCGCAGCAGGACGAGCTGGAACTCGCGTGGCCCGAAAGGCTCGGACGGTGTCATGAGCCCATCCTGCCCGAAGCGGGAGATTCACGACGACACGCCGCCGACCTGGGGTTTCCTCACAGGATCCTCACGTACTCGCCTACCTCAGGTGTCCCGCCGACACATACTCTGCGGCAGCCATGGACTACTGCCACCAGTGCCGACGGCACCTCAACGGCGCACTCGCCTGCGCCGGATGCGGGACACCCGTCGAGGAGCTGCGGTACGAGACCCCGCAACCGGCCGCACCCCGCGCGGTCGCGGCCGAGCGTGTCGAGTACGTCGAGCACGGTGCGCGTGGGGAGCACGGGGAACGGGCCGAGCACGTCTACGAACTGGACCCGCTCGAACCGCCCCGCGCGACCTCGCGGGGCGGCCGGGCCGCCGCCCGCCGTGGTGCCGCGCCGTCCGGGCGGGCCGGTGCCCGCCGCAGCCGGCGCGCGCGCAGCCGCAAAGGACGCAACGTCGTGGTGGGCACCCTCGGCATCGTCCTCGCGGCGGGCGCGCTGAGCATGGCCAGGATGGCGCTGGAACCCCCGGGCGAGGGCGGCGCCGCCACCGCCGTGCAGGAGGCGGAGGCCGTCGAGACCTCGCTCCCGCCGCTGCCCTCCGAGACCGCCCCGCCGACGGGCGGTACGACCCCGGTCCGCGTCACGACGTCCGCCGCGCCCCGGGACACGGACACGCCCGCGCCCGGCCACACAGGCATACCCACCGCCGGATCCGGATCCGGCGGGTCGGGCTCCGGCGGGTCGGGCTCCGGCGGGAGCGGGCGCGGGAGCGGGCGCGGGGCCGGGTCCGGGAGCGGGGGTGCGGGTCCGCAGGGCTCGGACGGCGGCCAAGGCGGCCCGACGAGCGCCCCGCCGACCGGTTCGCCGTCCGCGCCGCCGGCCGGCCCCTCGCCGACCGTCACGAGCAGCGGCGGCCCGACCGCGACGCCGCCGGGCGAGCCGCCGGCGCCGACCACCCCGGCACCCGAGCCCAGCCCGAGCTGCTGGTTCTGGATCTTCTGCTGAGCGATTCGGTCGCGCTACGGCCGGTCCGCGCCCAGCATCCGCTTCAGCAGGTCCCGCAGGAGTGTTCGCTCGACGTCCGTGAGCTGTCCCAGAGGCTCGCGCGCGAAGTCCAGCGACTCCCCGAGCCGGCGAGCGGTGTCCACCCCCTCCGGTGTCGGCGCGGCCAGCTTGACGCGGCGGTCGGCGGGGTCGGGGCGCCGCTCCACCAGGCCGCGCGATTCGAGGCGGTCCACGATCCCCGTGACGTTCGACGGCTCGCACTGGAGTTTCTGGGCGATTTTCCGCATCGGAACCGGCTCCAGGGAGAGGAGTCCGAGGACACGGGCCTGGGCGCCGGTGAGCGAGTGCTCCGAGGCCGCCTGCTCGTACTCCTGGTGGTACCGCGCCACGACCGCGCCGATCAGCTCGACGACTTCGAGGGTCAGGGGGTCTGTGCGTGAGGTGGCCATGGGGTTCATCGTACCCAGATACTTGACAACATGAAATATCCAGGAGCATGGTTGTTTCAGGTAGTGAAGTAATTTTCTGTTCCAGGAGGCAGTGCTGATGTCCGTTCTTCCCGCGTCCAACCGTGAGTGGCACCTCGTCGCCCGTCCGCACGGCTGGCCCACCCCCGCGGACTTCGCGCTCCGTGAGACCCCCGTCACCGAGCCCGCCGAGGGCCGGATCCTGGTCAAGAACCTGCACTTCTCCGTCGACCCGTACATGCGCGGCCGGATGAACGACGTGAAGTCGTACATCCCCCCGTTCAAGCTGGACCACCCCATGGACGGCGGCGCGGTCGGCGAGGTCGTCGCGTCGAACGCCGAGGGCTTCGCCGTCGGTGACCACGTCCTGCACGGCCTCGGCTGGCGCGAGTACGCCGACGTCCCCGCCCAGCACGCCACCAAGGTCGACCCCGGCCTCGCCCCCCTCTCCACGTACCTCGGCGTCCTCGGCATGACGGGCCTCACGGCCTACGCCGGACTCTTCGAGGTCGCCTCCTTCAAGGAGGGCGACGCGGTCTTCGTCTCCGGCGCGGCCGGCGCCGTCGGCAGCCAGGTCGGCCAGATGGCGAAGCTCAAGGGCGCCTCGCGGGTCATCGGCTCCGCCGGCTCCGACGACAAGGTCAAGCTCCTCGTCGAGGAGTACGGCTTCGACGCGGCGTTCAACTACAAGAACGGCCCGGTCAAGGACCAGCTGCGCGAGGCCGCCCCGGACGGCATCGACGTCTACTTCGACAACGTCGGCGGCGACCACCTCGAAGCCGCGATCTCCTCGCTCAACGTGCACGGCCGCGCCACCATCTGCGGCATGATCGCGCAGTACAACGACACCGAGCCGGTGCCCGGTCCGCGCAACATGGCCATGATCATCGGCAAGCGGCTGCGTCTCCAGGGTGTCCTCGTCGGCGACCACTACGGCATGCAGCAGCAGTTCGTCGAGGAGGTCGGCGGCTGGCTGCGCTCCGGCGAGCTGAAGTACGGCGAGACCTTCGTCGAGGGCATCGAGAACGGTGCGGACGCCTTCCTCGGGCTGCTCCGCGGCGAGAACACCGGAAAGATGATCGTCTCGCTGACCCGTTAGTCTTCCCTCAGCCGTCGCGATCGTGGGCGCGAGTCGCGGCGAACCAGCAGAAGGAAGACCCAGATGTCCATCCAGCAGTCTGACGTCCTGTACACCGCCGTCGCGACCGCCGAGAACGGGCGGGACGGCCGTGTGGCCACCGACGACGGTCAGCTCGATGTCGTCGTGAACCCGCCGAAGGTCATGGGCGGCTCCGGCGCGGGCACCAACCCCGAGCAGCTCTTCGCCGCCGGGTACAGCGCCTGCTTCCAGGGCGCGCTGGGCGTCGTCGCCCGCAACGAGAACGCCGACATCTCGGGCTCGACGGTCACCGCCGAGGTCGGCATAGGCAAGAACGACGACGGCTTCGGCATCATCGTCAAGATCTCGGCGACCATTCCGAACGTGGATGTCGAGACGGCGAAGAGCCTGATCGAGAAGGCCCACCAGGTCTGCCCGTACTCCAAGGCGACCCGCGGGAACATCACGGTCGAGCTGGCCGTCTGATTGCGCGTAGGCTGAAGAGGACCGCACCCCGACCGACCGGGGTGCGGTCTCTTCTGTGTCCCGGCCCGCGCGGGGCGCCCGATAGGGTGATCGACATGCGCGATTTCGGGGCCGGGTTCGGATATCTGGTACAGGGGCAGAAGTGGGTGGGCCGGCACGGCCGGTGGTTCGGTTTCGGGCTGCTGCCCGGACTCGTGACCCTCCTGCTGTACGTCGGCGCGATCATCGGTCTCGGCTACGGCGCCGACGACCTGACCGCCTGGGCGACGCCGTTCGCCGACGACTGGACCTCTCCCTGGCAGGGGATCCTCCGCGGCTTCCTCACCGGCCTCGTCTTCGCCTTCGGGCTCTTCCTCGCGGTCATCACCTTCACCGCCGTGACGCTGCTGGTCGGGCAGCCCTTCTACGAGTCGCTCTCCGAGCAGGTCGACCGCACCGAGGGCGGCGACGTCCCCGAGTCCGGCCTGCCGCTCTGGCGCGAGCTGTGGATCTCGGCGCGCGACAGCCTGCGCGTCCTGCTGCGGGTCGCCCTGTACGGCATCCTGCTCTTCGCCTGCGGCTTCATCCCGGTCGTCGGCCAGACGGTCGTCCCCGTCGTGGGCTTCTGCGTCTCCGGCTTCTTCCTCGCCGAGGAGCTGACGGCCGTCGCCCTCCAGCGCCGCCGCGTCGAGCTGAAGGAGCGCCTCGGGATGCTCCGCGGCCGCCGGACGCTCACCCTGGGCTTCGGCGTCCCGCTGACCCTCGCGTTCCTGGTCCCGTTCGTCGCCGTGTTCCTGATGCCGGGCGCGGTCGCGGGCGCGACGCTGATGGCCCGCGACCTGAACGGCGAGACGGCGCCCGCGGAGGACGGCAAGCCCGCCCCCGTCCCGACGGGCGCCCCGCACCCCTACCACACGACCTAGCCAGACGGGGTGCGGCTTCTCAGCCCACCTCGGCGAGGGCGTAGCCCTCGCGGTCGGCGCCCGCGTCGGCGATCCGCTCGCCGTCCGGGCCCCAGACACCGCTGTGGCCCTCGCACGTGCCCTCCTCGCTCTCGCCGAGGACGTTGGCCATCGCGACGTACAGCCCGAAGTCCCTGGCCCGTGCCGGATAGACCGTCTCGAACGAGTCGTTGCCGGCCGTGAGCACCGAGCTCGCCAGACAGACCGTGCAGCCGTCGCCCGCCGCCCGCTCCGCGAACTCGGGGAAGCGGTTGTCGTAGCAGGTGGCGAGCGCGAAACGGGTGCCGTCGAGCGTGAAGCGGCCGTCGGCGCTACCCGCCGTGAAGACCTCGTTCTCGAACCCGTGCAGACGAGTCTTGTCGTAGCGGGTGAGGAGTCCGCCGTCCGGGCCGAGGACGAGCGAGGTGATGCCCGGCGGCAGGCCCCCTGCCGTGCGCACCGGTCCGTTGACGACGGCCGCCGTCCCGGCGGCCCGGCAGGCATCCCGTACCGGATCGAGCCGTCCGTCGTCCTCGGCGAGATGCAGGGCGGGGTTCCGGCGGATGAGGGTCGGCTCGTAGCCGGTGAGGGCCAGCTCGGGGAGGACGACGACCCGCGCGCCCTCCCCGCCCGCCCGTCGGACCAGGTCGGCCGTGGTACGGACGTTGGCCTCGATGTTCCCGGCGACCGGGGCGAACTGCGCTGCTGCGACGATCATGACCCCCATCCTTCCGCCCGCCGCCCGGCGCGGGAAACCCCGGCCGGGTACCCGTCAGGAGGCCGCCACCGCGATGATCGCCCGCACCTGGCCGATGATGTCCACCCGGTTGCGTACGAACCCGGGGTCCGTGACCGCGCCCGTCGCCGGGTCCGTGTTCCCCGCCCCGAACTGCAGCACCGGAGTGTGGACGTGGCCGCCCGGCAGCTCCCGCAGGCCGAGCCGGTCGCGCAGCAGGGTCGCGCGGTAGGCGATCTCGTTGGAGAGGTAGTCCCCGCCGCCGCCCGCGCGAGCCGTCGAGCCCGGCGTCGGCCCCTCCGGGCGGACCACCGGTCCGGTCCAGCCCGCCGGGATCTCGGTCACCGCCGTGTTGTCGCGGACCGGGAAGCGCCCGGTGTCCGCCGCGACGATCGAGGCGTACGGAAGGGGCGTCGCCGTCCACTGGGGCTGCGTGGCCGGGTCGGCGACCGGGACGGTCTCCGTGCGCGAGAGGTTCTCGTTGTCGGGGAACCCGCCCCGCCAGGCCCGGTTGAACCGCTCGATGTCGAAGCGCCCGATCCGGCCCTGGCTGACCGTGGCGAAGAGGTCCACCTTCGGCAGCTGCTCCCGCAACGTCCGCTCGACCGTGCCGTCGGCGAAGTCCTGCCAGCGGACGGGGAAGACAGCGGTCTCGATCCGGGCGAGGCCGCCGTCCGGGGTCCGGATCCACGTGCCGTCCAGAGCCAGCGCGGTGGCCCCGGACGGGTTGGAGATCCGGGCGTCCCGGTCGAGGGTGAGCGAAGCGAGATGGAGGTCCCCCCCGGCCGAAGGCTGGGGGAGGATCGAAGCCGGTCATCAGGATCCGCTTCACGCCCTTCCCGAGGGGGAAGCGGATCGCGTCCTGACCGCGAGAGGAGCGCTCCAGCCGGTCGAGCAGCCGGGCCCGGCCCTCGGCGGAGAGCCCGAACTCGGGCTGCCAGGAGCGCAGTTACCTGGTCATGGAGAGCCGTGCCCAGTACAGCGGCCGGTCGTCGTCCCGGCTCAGATCGCCGCGTACGCGACGCCCCTGCGCCCGGTCCACGGCGGCCCGCCAGAGCCCCGCGCCGTGCCGTACCGCTGCCCGCTCGGCCTCCCCGTACGACTCCGCGCCCGCGAGCGCACGGGCGAACTCCGGTGCCACGGAGGCGAATCCACCCCGGTGCAGGATCTCCTGCGGCGCGGCCCGGTCGAGCCGTGCCTCCTCGACACTGCCCGAAGCGGCGCGGCCCGAAGCAGCGCCCGAGACAGGGCCCGTCGCGGTGACCACGTCGTCGGCAGAGGCGGGTGGTGCGGCCGCGACCAGCGTCGCGGTGATCAGGGCGAGACCGAGCGAGGCGTGGCGCATCCGGGGCAGCACAGGCGAGCCCTCCGTCGGGTCGGGAACACGGGTCGGCAACCGGCTCGCGCAGAATCCCGACTCACCCGCAACTCCCGCTACGGTGCCCTCACTTGTCGCTTCCGTGCAGGAGGCGCAGAAAGTCCCGGAACGCCTGCGGCATGTCCACCGCCGACGGGTCGAGCAGCCACTGGTACTGCAGCCCGTCCATCACGGCCGTCAGGATCGGCGCCGCCTGCTCCGGAGTCAGCCCGCTCGGCAGCCGCTCGCCGAACTCCAGACGCAGGACGTTCGCCATCTCCTCGCGGACCTGGGTGTAGCGCTCGGTGAAGAAGCTCCGCGCCGGATGGTCGTCGGTCACGCTCTCGCCGAGCAGGGCCGAGAAGGTCTGCACGATCCCCGGCCGCATCGCGTTGTACTCGACGAGCGAGTCGATCAGGTCGAGCCGCCAGCCCTCGCGCGAGCCCGCCCCGCTGGTGTCCCACTTGTCGCGCTCCGCGAGGACCGCGACGAGCAGGGCCTCCTTCGTGGGGAAGTAGTGCAGCAGCCCCTGCTGGGTCAGCCCGACGCGCTCGGCGACGGCGCCGAGCGACGCCCCCCGGTAGCCGCGCTCGGCGATCACTTCGAGGGCCGCGCGCACGATGTCCGAGCGCCGCTCCTCGCTCCTGGCCCGCACCATCGCCGTGGCCCCCCTCTCCCTGTAGCCGTCCGCCGGAACGCTCCGTCCCAGAGGACCGTACGACATCTCGATGTTACGAAGCGATAACGAAACCTACCGATCTACAGGTATCCGGTCCACCATGGGCGCCACAAGGACGCCAACAAGGAGGTACGGCCGTGTCGGAGATCAGTGCGGAGTCCGTTCGGGAGCAGGCCGTCGAGACGGCGCTCGCCAAGCTCGACCTGGACGCCAGGACACGGCTCCTCGCCGGCCAGGACATGTGGTCGCTGCCGGCCGTGCCCGAGATCGGGCTGCGGTCGGTCGTGATGTCGGACGGCCCGATCGGCGTCCGCGGCGTCCGCTGGACCGCCGACGACCCCTCGGTCGCCCTGCCGTCCCCGACGGCGCTCGCCGCCGCCTGGGACCCCGCCCTCGCCCGCCGTGCCGGCCGGCTGCTCGCCCAGGAGGCCCGCCGCAAGGGCGTCCACGTCCTCCTCGCGCCCACCGTCAACCTGCACCGCTCACCGCTCGGCGGCCGCCACTTCGAGGCCTACAGCGAGGACCCGTACCTCACCGGCGCCATCGGCACCGGTTACGTCCAGGGCGTCCAGGACGGCGGCGTCGGCACGACGGTCAAGCACTTCGTGGCCAACGACGCCGAGACCGACCGCTTCACCGTCGACAACAAGGTCGCCCCGCGCCCGCTGCGCGAGCTCTACCTCGCCCCCTTCGAGGCCATCGTCAAGAACGCTCACCCCTGGGGCATCATGACCGCCTACAACCAGGTCAACGGCGTGACCATGAGCGAGCACCACGAACTCGTCAACGAGGTCCTGCGCGGCGAGTGGGGCTTCGACGGGGCCAACGTCTCCGACTGGATGGCCGCCCGGTCCACCAAGGGCGACATCGAGGGCGGCCTCGACATCGCCATGCCCGGCCCGCAGACCGTCTACGGCGAGGCGCTCGCCGCCGCCGTCCGCGCCGGCGAGGTCGAGGAGTCGACCGTCGACACGGCCGTACGGAACGTGCTGCGGCTCGCCGCCCGCGTCGGCGCCCTCGAAGGCGCCCCGCCGGTCGTCACCGAGGCCCCGGACACCATCGACGGCGACGCGCTGGCCCGCGAGATCGCCCACCGCGGCTTCGTCCTCGTACGGAACGAGAACGCCGCCCTTCCGCTGGCCGCGAGCGGCACCGTCGCCCTCTCCGGCGCCGCCGCCCGCGACGCCCGCATCCTCGGAGGCGGCTCCGCCCAGGTCTTCCCCGACCACACCGTCTCCCCGCTGGCCGGCCTCACAGCCGCGCTGCCCGACGGCGCGCTCACCTTCTCCGTCGGCGCCGACCCCAGCGACGAGCTCACCCCCGCCGGCTCCGTCAGGTCGGGCTTCACCCTCCGCGCGGTCTGCCGCGACGCCGACGGCACCGTCCTCGGCGAGGGCGCCCTGCCGGGCGGCCAGGTCCAGTGGATCGGAGACGACCTCCCGGCCGGCGTCACCCACGAGACCCTGCACTCCATCGAGGTCACCGGCACGTTCACCCCGCGCGAGTCCGGCGAGCACTCCTTCGGCACCCGCGGCCTCGGCGCCTTCACCCTCCGCGTCGCGGGCGAGACCGTCTTCGACGGTGTCCAGAGGATGGGTGCGGAGAGCGACCCCTTCGAGGCGTTCTTCGGCGCCCCCGTGGAGCGCGCCAAGGTCGCCCTCACGGCGGGCGAGACCGTCGAGGTGTCCCTGCTCCACCCGCTCGACAAGGAGTTCGCGGCCCCACTCCCGGCGGTCATGTTCTCGTTCGTCCACCTCGGGCCGCGCCGCGACCCCGACGAACTGATCGCCGAAGCCGTCGATGCCGCCCGTGCCGCCGACACCGCCGTCGTGGTCGTCGCCACCACCGAGCGCGTCGAGTCCGAGGGCTTCGACCGCAAGGACCTCGCCCTGCCGGGCCGTCAGGACGACCTCGTCCGGGCCGTGGCCGCCGCCAACCCGAACACGGTGGTCGTCGTCAACGCCGGCTCCCCGGTCGAGATGCCCTGGCGCGAGGACGTCGCCGCGGTGCTGCTCAGCTGGTTCCCCGGCCAGGAGGGCGGCGCCGCGCTCGCCGACGTCCTCACCGGCGCCGCCGAGCCCGGCGGCCGGCTCCCCACCACCTGGCCCGTCGCCCTCGCCGACGTCCCCGTCGCCGACGTCACCCCGAACGACGGCGAACTCGTCTACACCGAGGGCGTGTTCATCGGCTACCGCGCCTGGGACAAGGCCGGCGCCACCCCCGCGTACCCCTTCGGGCACGGCCTCGGCTACACCACGTGGGGGTACGACTCCCTCGAAGCCACCCCGACGACGGCGAAGGTCCGCGTCACCAACACCGGCACCCGCACCGGCCGTGAGGTCGTCCAGATCTACCTGGCGCCGACGGCGGACCGCGTGGAGCGGCCGGAGCGCTGGCTGGCGGGCTTCGCCTCCGTCGAGGCGGGCGCCGGCGAGTCCGTCGAGGTCGAGATCCCGCTGCCGCGCAGGACCTTCGAGATCTGGGACGAGGAGAACAACGACTGGACCTTCGTCCCCGGCACATACGAGGTCAGGGCCGCGCACGCGCTCGGCGACACGCGCCTCACGGCCATCCTGGAACTGGAGGTCTGACCTCCCCATGACCGCCCCGGGGCGGAACCTGACAACCGCCCCGGGGCTCCCCCTCCGGTCGCTCCCGGCCTCCTTCAGCGCGCTCCGAAGCGGAAGACGGTGGTCGAGGCGTACACATCCCCGGGCCGCAGCACCGTGGACGGGAACTCCGGCCGGTTCGGCGAGTCCGGGAAGTGCTGGGCCTCCAGGGCGACCCCGCCGAGGTCCTCACCGGCGTACACCTGAAGCCCCGGCTCGGAGGTCTCCACCGTCACCGTCCGGCCGGTCGCCGGCGCGTACAGCTCCGCGGCGGCCGCGGGACCGCCGCCGTCCAGCACGAAGTTGTGGTCCAGCGGGATCGTGAGCGGCCGGCCGGTACGGAAGTCCAGCTCCGTCTCCGCGACCTCGGCGAACTCCCCGGTCGGGACGCCCGTGGCGTCGGCCGGCGTGTACCGGGCGGCGGCGATGCGCAGCTCGTGCGCCCCGCCGCCCAGGTTCCAGTACGAGTGGTTCGTCAGCGCCACCACCGTCGGCGCGTCGGTCTCCGCCCGGTAGGCGATCCGCAGCGCGCCCTCGGCGTCGAGCGTGTACGTCGCCGAGACCTCCAGGCGCCCCGGGAAGCCCTCCTCGCCGTCCGGGCTCACCTGGGAGAGCCGTACCCCGCCCTCGACCTCCCGCGCCTCCCACACCCGCTTGTCGAAGCCCCGCTCCCCGCCGTGCAGGGAGTTCGGACCGGCGTTGCGCGCGAGGCGGTACGTCGTGCCGTCCAGGGTGAAGGACCCGCCCGCGATCCGGTTCGCGTAACGGCCCACCAGCGCGCCGAAGTACGGCTCCGGATGCTTCAGGTACCCCTCCAGACCGGGGAAGCCGAGGACCACGCGGTCCGGGACACCGTCCCGGTCGGGGGTCTCGACCGACTGCACGATGCCGCCGTACGTCAGCACCCGTACCCGTACCGCGCCGTGCTGGAGCGTCCAGCGCGTGACGTCCGTACCATCGACCGAACCGAAGGGTTCACCCGTGATCCTCATGATCCGGAACCCTACGCGGGCGGCTCCGGCGCCGTCACCTGCCGGTGGGCGATCTCCGCGAGCCGCGCCTGCCCGTTCTTGCTGGGGTGGAACCAGTCCCACGGGCTGAGCTGCCTGCCGTCGAAGCGGAAGCCGAACACGGCGCCGCCGTCGTACCGGCAGCGCCGGTCCTTCGCGCAGACCTCCTCCAGGACCGTGTTGTACGCCACCACCCGGTCCCGCACGAGGGACCGGCGCCGCTCGGCCGACGCGCTCAGGTCCTCCGCGTCGGCCAGCATCGAGGCACAGATCCCCAGCTTCCAGACCTGGCGGCCCATCGGGCTGTCCTTGCCCTGCGACCAGAGCCGCTTCAGGTCCGGCACGCTCGACACGTACACCTGCGCCCTGGGCGCGGTCCTCCGCAGCGCGGTGAGCGCCGCCTCGAAGTCCGCGCGGAACTCGTCGACCGGCGTCATCAGTTCCACCCGGTCACGGCAGGCGTCGTTGGCGCCCATCATCACCGTCACCAGCTCTGGCTTCCGGGCGCCCGCCCGGGTCATCTGCCCGGGCAGCTCCGCCATCCGCGCCCCGGTCCGCGCCAGGTTCCAGCTGCGGTCGGTGACGCCGTCGGCGCCGAGGAGCCGCAGGGCCAGGCTGTTGACGGCGGTGTCCGTGCCGGTCGCCCAGGACACCTCGGGGCAGTCCGCCAGGACCTCGCAGGCGTCGAACGCGCGGGTGATGGAGTCGCCGACGGCGGCTACGGAGGCGGGGGTGCGGTCCCAGACGGGCGTGGGCCGCGGGGTCGGGGTCGGCTTCCGCGAGGCCGGCCCTGCGGTCTCACACCCCGTCAGGGCGCCCGCGCCCAGCAGCAGGGCGGCACCCGCGGCGGCGACGTTGGTACGGAAACGGCGTCTGCCGCGCATCTCTCGGCCCCTCCTCGGCGTCCGTTCGGCGTCCTGGCGAGTGAAAGCTTGGTGTCCACCCGGCCCCGGACCGACCGTACGTCACCCCAAGGGCGGTGCGGCACGGTAGCTTTTCCCCCGTCGAACCAGAGGCACCTTTGCCCATCGGCTCCGGTAAATTACATCACGTCACATGCTGTCCCCTTTTCGGGGGTTTACGGAGTTTCACTCCCGATGCTGTTTACTGAGGCCGCTGGGAAAGGCGAACCTCGTCCCACACTGGAGGTCCCGGTGACGACACGTGGAGTCCTGTACGTACACTCCGCACCGCGCGCGCTGTGCCCGCACGTCGAATGGGCGGTGGCGGGTGTCCTCGGTGCGAGGGTCCAGCTCGACTGGATCCGCCAGCCGGCGTCCCCCGGCACCTGGAGAGCCGAGTTCTCCTGGCAGGGCCAGACCGGCACCGCCTCCAAGCTCGCCTCCGCGCTGCGCGGCTGGCAGATGCTCCGGTTCGAGGTCACTGCCGAACCCTGCCCGACGGCCGAGGGCGAGCGCTACAGCGCCACGCCCGAGCTGGGCATCTTCCACGCCGTCACCGGCATGCACGGCGACATCCTGATCCCGGAGGACCGCCTGCGGGCCGCACTGGCCCGCTCGGTGCGCGGGGAGACGGAGCTGGAGTCGGAGATCGCCAAGCTCCTGGGCAAGCCCTGGGACGACGAACTGGAACCCTTCCGCTACGCCGGCGAGGGAGCCCCGGTCCGCTGGCTCCACCAGGTCGTCTGACCCCACCCCGGAAGCACCGAAGGCCCACCCCGGTCGTGGGGTGGGCCTCGGGTGTGCGGGTGGGTCAGACCGTGCGGAAGGCGAGGACCACGTTGTGGCCGCCGAAGCCGAAAGAGTTGTTGATCGCGGCGATCGTGCCCTGCGGGAGCTCGCGGGGCTCGTCGCGGACGATGTCCGCGTCGACCGCCGGGTCCAGCTCGTCGACGTTGATCGTCGGCGGGGCCACGCGGTGGTGCAGCGCCAGGACCGTCGCGACGGTCTCGATGCCGCCCGCGCCGCCCAGCAGGTGACCCGTCATCGACTTCGTCGCCGAGATCGCGACATGGTCCAGGTCGTCGCCCAGCACCTTGCGCAGCGCCTTGATCTCCGCCACGTCACCCTGCGGCGTCGACGTCGCGTGCGCGTTGAGGTGGACGACCTCCGACGGCTTCAGGTCCGTCGAGTCCAGCAGGTTCTGCATCGCCGCGGCGATGCCCCGGCCGGTCGGCTCGGGCTGCGCGATGTGGTGGCTGTCGGCCGACAGGCCCTGCCCCAGCACCTCGCAGTAGATCCGCGCGCCACGGGCCTTCGCGTGCTCCTCGGACTCGAGGATCACCACGCCCGCGCCCTCGCCGAGCACGAAGCCGTCACGGCCCATGTCGTACGGACGCGAGGCCTTCGTCGGCTCGTCGTTGTTCTTGGACATCGCCATCATGTTGGCGAAGGCCGCGATCGGCAGCGGGTGGATCGCCGCCTCCGTGCCGCCGGCCACGACCACGTCGGCCCGGCCGGTACGGATCATCTCGACGGCGTAACCGATCGCCTCCGCACCCGACGCACACGCCGAGACCGGGGTGTGCACGCCCGCCCGGGCGTTCACCTCCAGACCGACGTTGGCGGAGGGGCTGTTCGGCATCAGCATCGGCACGGTGTGCGGGGACACGCGGCGTACGCCCTTGTCCTTCAGCACGTCGTACTGGTCGAGCAGAGTCGTGACACCGCCGATACCGGAGGCGATGACGGAGCCGAGCCGCTCGGGCGCGATGCTCTCGTCCTCACCGGCCGGGGCGGTGTAGCCCGCGTCGGCCCACGCCTCACGGGCCGCGATCAGCGCGAACTGCGCCGAACGGTCCAGCTTGCGGGCCAGCGGGCGGGGCAGAACGTCACCCGGGTCGACCGCGGCGAGCGCCGCGATCTGGACGGGCAGTTCGGCGAATCGTTCGCCCTCGAGGGGCCTGACGCCGGAGCGTCCCGCCATCAGACCTTCCCAGGTCGATGCGGAGTCGCCACCCAGCGGTGTGGTTGCGCCGAGACCGGTGACGACCACGGTGCGATTGGTCGAGCTCACAGGAATTCTTTCTCCACGTGTGTGTTGGTCGAAATACGGCGCCACCGCCGGGTGGCGGACCGAGTCAGCAGAGGCCGAATCAGGCCTGGTGCTTCAGGATGTAGTCGGCAGCGTCGCCGACCGTCTTGAGGTTCTTGACGTCCTCGTCCGGGATCTTGACGTCGAAGCGCTCTTCGGCGGCGACGACGACCTCGACCATGGACAGCGAGTCGACGTCCAGGTCGTCGGTGAAGGACTTGTCCAGCTGGACGTCCTCGACCGGGATGCCGGCGATCTCGTTGACGATGTCGGCGAGACCGGCGACGATCTCTTCCTGGGTGGCGGCCATGGTGGCGCTCCTTCTGTGATGTGCTGTGGAAAAGGGCTTCCGGAAGGTCCGGAGTGCCTAGGGGAGAGTAACGACCGTCGCGGCGAAGACGAGACCCGCCCCGAAGCCGATGATGAGCGCCGTGTCGCCGCTCTTCGCCTTTCCGGTCGCCAGGAGCCGCTCCATCGCGAGCGGGATCGAGGCGGCCGAGGTGTTGCCGGTGGTCTCGACGTCACGCGCGACCGTGACGTGCTCCGGCAGCTTCAGCGTCTTCACCATCGAGTCGATGATCCGCATGTTGGCCTGGTGCGGGATGAAGACGTCAAGGTCGTCCGCCGAGATTCCGGCGGCGTCCAGCGCCTGCTGGGCGACCTTCGCCATCTCGAAGACGGCCCAGCGGAAGACCGCCTGGCCTTCCTGCGTGATGGCGGGGAACTTGATCTCGCCCTGCTCGTTGAGGGGGAGCTTCGAGACGTCGCCGGTGGGGGTCCCCCCTGCTCGAGCGAAGTCCAGAGCGTGGGGGAGGAACTCGTTCCACGGCACGGTCTGCTTGATCGTCTCGGACTTGTCGCCCTCCGAACCCCACACGGTGGGTCCGATGTGCGGCACGTCGGAGGGGCCGACCACGACCGCGCCGGCGCCGTCACCGAACAGGAAGGCCGTCGCGCGGTCCTCCAGGTCGGTCAGGTCGCTCAGCCGCTCGACGCCGATCACCAGCACGTACTCGGCCGAGCCCTCGACGATCATGCCCTTGGCGAGCGTCAGGCCGTAGCCGAAGCCCGCGCAGCCGGCGGAGATGTCGAACGCGGCCGGCTTGCCGGAGCCGATCTTGTCGGCGATCTCGGTGGCGACGGCCGGGGTCTGCTTGAAGTGCGAGACCGTGGAGACGATCACGGCGCCGATCTGCTCCGGGGTGATCCCGGCGTCGGCGATGGCCTTCCCGGAGGCCTCGACCGACATGGCGGTCACGGTCTCCTCCGGGGAGGCCCAGTGGCGGGTGGCGATGCCGGAGCGCGAGCGGATCCACTCGTCGGACGAGTCGATCTTCTCGAGGATCACCTCGTTCGGCACGACCCGGGTGGGGCGGTAGCCGCCGACACCCAGGATCCGCGCGTACGGGGCGCCCTTGCTGGGCTTGATCTTCGACATGCTCTACGGCTCCTTACTCAGGCTGCAGTGTGCTCGGCGACGAGCGTGCGGGCCGCGTCGAGGTCGTCGGGGGTCTTCAGGGCGACGGTCGCCACGCCCGGAAGCGCGCGCTTGGCCAGACCGGTCAGCGTGCCGCCGGGACACACCTCGATCAGGGCCGTCGCGCCCAGGGCCTTGAAGGTGTCCATGCACAGGTCCCAGCGGACCGGGTTGGCGACCTGGCCGACGAGGCGCGCGATGACGTCCGCGCCCTCGGTGACGACCTGGCCGTCCTTGTTCGAGACGTAGCGCACGCGCGGGGCGGCGACCGCCAGATCCTTCGCGGCCGTCTCCAGCTTCGCCACCGCCGGTGCCATGTGGTGCGTGTGGAACGCGCCGGCCACCTTCAGCGGAACGACCCGGCGTACACCCTCGGGCTTGTCCGCCTCCAGAGCGGCCAGCTGCTCCAGGGTGCCGGCGGCCACGATCTGGCCGGCGCCGTTGACGTTGGCCGGGGTCAGACCGAGCTTCTCCAGGTGCTGAACCGTCACATCGGGTTCGCCGCCCAGCAGCGCGGACATACCGGTCTCGGTGATCGCGGCGGCCTCGGCCATCGCCAGACCACGCGCCCGTACGAGACGCAGGGCGGCGGTGTCGTCGAGGACGCCGGCGAACGCGGCGGCGGTGATCTCACCGACGCTGTGGCCCGCGACGGCCCCGGGGCTCACCTCGCCGAGCGCCGCGGCCGAGAGCAGGCCGGCGGCGACGAGCAGGGGCTGGGCCACGGCGGTGTCGCGGATCTCGTCCGCGTCCGCGTTCGTGCCGTAGTGGACGAGATCGAGCCCGATGACCTCGGACCAGGCCGCCAAGCGGTCGGCGGCACCGGGGAGTTCGAGCCAGGGAGTCAGAAAGCCGGGCGTCTGGGCGCCTTGGCCGGGAGCGACGAGTACGAGCACCCTCACACTCTCTCTTGGGGACGGCTCCACGCGCCCGTGGGGACTAGGACGAAGAACCGTCGGGGGAATTGTTGGTTTTCGACAAAAGTCTAGGGCTGTGAATCGTCGTCGGCCAAGCGCCCGAGAATGAGCGCGATTCGCAGCGTAAACGCGGAACGCACATCGGAGGGTGACCATCCGGTGACGTCTGTCACACGTCGAAGCCGGTAGCGCACGGTGTTGGGGTGGACGAAGAGCATGCGCGCCGCGCCTTCGAGGCTGCTCGCCTGTTCCAGATAGACACTCAGTGTTTCCAGCAGCGCCGAGCCCGCTTCCTCCAGCGGTCTGTAGATCTCCTCCACCAGCTGCTCACGGGCCGAAGGGTCGGAGGCGATCGCGCGCTCCGGCAGCAGATCGTCCGCGAGGACCGGCCGTGGGGCGTCCTGCCAGGCCGAACACGCCTTGAGTCCGGCGGCGGCGGCCTGCGCGGACCGGGTCGCGGCGAGCAGGTCGGGGACGACGGGGCCCGCGACGACCGGCCCGGCGGCATACGGTCCGATCAGGGCCTTCGCCACGGCGAGCGGGTTGTCGTTGCCGCCGGCGATGACGACGAGCCGGTTGCCGAGAACACCGGTGAGGACCTGGAGCTTGGCGTGCCGGGCGGCGCGGCGGATGGCCTCCACGGTCAGCTCGCTGTCGCCGTCGGGGGCGGTGCCGAGGACGACGCAGACGTGCTCGGGGGAGTTCCAGCCGAGGGCGGCGGCCCGGGAGACGGCGCCCTCGTCGGCCTCCCCGGAGAGGACCGCGTTGACGACGAGCGACTCGAGACGCGCGTCCCAGGCGCCGCGGGCCTCGGCGGCCTGGGCGTAGACCTGGGCGGTCGCGAAGGCGATCTCCCGGGCGTAGACGAGGAGCGCCTCGCGGAGGATCGACTCGTCGCCGGGGGCGGCGACCTCCTCGATCGCCGCCTCCATGACCTCGATGGTGGTGCGCACCATCTCGACGGTCTGCCGCAGCGTGATGGCGCGGGTCAGCTCGCGGGGTGCGGTACCGAAGACGTCGGTGGAGATGGCCTGCGGTGCCTCCGGGTGCCGGAACCACTCGGTGAACGCGGCGATACCGGCCTGGGCGACCAGACCGATCCACGACCGGTTCTCGGGCGGCATCGCCCGGTACCACGGCAGCGTCTCGTCCATGCGGGCGATGGCGTTGGCGGCCAGCCGCCCGGAGGCCTGTTCGAGGCGCTTCAGGGTCGCGGAGTGCGGATGGGAGGCGTTCATCGGTTCAGACACGGACTAAGGGTGCCTCATCGGGCCACGGACATGTGGCCGGGGTGCCGTGGGCGTTCCCTCCGCGCGGACGCCGGGACCGGCGCGGGCCGGGGATACCGTGGCTCCGTGATTCGTATCCAGCGTGCCGGTGACCGCTACCCCGGGGGTGATCCGGAGGCCGGGATCGAGACCCGCCACGCCCTCTCCTTCGGCGCTCACTACGACCCCGACAACGTCCGCTTCGGCGCGATCCTCGCCTGCAACGAGGAACGGCTCGCGCCCGGCGCCGGGTTCGACGAGCATCCGCACAGCCACACCGAGATCGTCACCTGGGTGGTGGAGGGCGAACTGACCCACCACGACACGGCTGCCGGGCACAGCACGGTCGTCCGGCCCGGAGACGTCCAGCGGCTCAGCTCCGCGGGCGGCGTACGGCACGAGGAGCGCAACGACGCCGACGTGCCCCTGGTCTTCGTCCAGATGTGGCTCGCCCCGACGGAGGCGGGGGGCGACCCCGCGTACGAGATCGTCCGCGGCATCGCCGACTCGACGCCGTACGCCCTGCCGGAGGCGGCCGCGATGCTCCACGTCCGCCGTCTGGACGCGGGCGAGCGCACGGCGGTCCCGGACGCGGACTTCGTCTACGCCCATGTGGTGCGGGGCACGGTCCGCCTGGACGGCGAGGAACTCGCCCCCGGCGACGCGGCCCGCGTCACCGACGCGCGTGCCCTCGCCCTCCTGGCCACCGCCGACGCGGAGGTGCTCCTCTGGGAGATGCGCCGCGTCTGAGCGGCGCCGCCGCGGCGAGGCGGCGGCACCTCTCGCACGGCGTCAGCGGCCCACCGCGCTCTTCGCCTGCCACTGCTCCCAGCTCAGGTTCCACGCCCCGTAGCCGTTGCCCTCCGCGACCGTGCCCTTCGTGTCCGCGCCGCGGATCTCGAAGGGGTCGCCCGCACGGACCTGCCCGTAGAACCACGCCGCGTCGGCGTCGCTCATGCCGATGCAGCCCGAGCTCCTGTTGGCGCGCCCGAAGTGCGCGGCGTTCCACGGCGCCGCGTGCGCGTACATCCCCGACCAGGTCAGGCGCATCGAGTAGTCGACCATCTTGTCGTAGGCGTCGCCGAGCCCGACCGTCTCCGAGTTCATGTTGATCGTGCCCTCCTTCGCCATCAGCACCGCCGTACCCCGCCACGACCGCTTGTCACCGCCCGGCGTCCCGCCCGACACGGGGATCGTGCGCACCGCGCGTCCGTCCCGCTCCAGCACGAGCTTCTTGCGGTCCAGGTCGACCTTCACCACCTGCGCCGCGCCGCCGACCGTGAATCCCGTCCGGTAGTCCCGTACGAACCAGCCCCCGCCCGAGTCCGTGCCGTTCAGCGTCGCGTCGAGCGTGATCTTCGTGCCCGGCTTCCAGTACTCCTTCGGCCGCCAGTCCACCCGGTCCCTGCCCGAGTAGTCCTTCAGCCAGCCCCACGACCCGACCGTGCCGTTCGAGGTGGTGACCTTGAGCTGCTTCTCCACCTCGGCCTTCTGGGACACCGGCCGGTCGAAGACGATCGACAGCGGCTGCCCCACCCCGACCGTCGTGTTCTTCCCCGGCGCCAGCGTCAGCTTGTTGACCTGTGACGCCTTCGCCGTCGCGAACGTGGAGCGGGTCGTCGCCTCCTTCCCGCCGGCCGTACGGGTCGTCGCCTCCACCCGGTACGAGGTGCCCGGTACCGCCTTCCGGTCCGAGACCCAGGACGTCCCGCCCGCCCCGGTACGGCCCGTCAGCGCCGCGCCGTCCGCGTCGACGACCTTCACCTCCGTCAGCTTGCCGCCCGTCGCGGAGACCGTGACGGTCCGTCCCGCCGCGGGGCTCGCGACGGTCACCTTCGCCGGCGCCTCCATGGACTCCGCGCTTCCCTCGTCACGGGGCGCGCCCACCGCCCCCGACGAACACGCGGCGAGAGAGCCGCAGAGGGCGAGGGCCGCCAGCGCGGGGCGTATTCGGGCGCGGGCCCGGGTGCGTACGGACATCACGGAAGCCTCCGGAAAACGTGTGGGATGCCCGGACTGTAGGCCGCGCCGAGCACCTCCGACGCCGTGTGACAAGGGCTGGTGAGGAACGGTCATCGTCCGGTCACACACGACGCGCGGCACGGTCAAGGACGGCTGTGAGCATCCTGTGCGCCCCACGACCGAGGGGCGGAACAAGGAGGCTCCCGTTGTGTCAGCTCTGCTCGTGACGGCCGCACCCCGGCACGCCACCCGCGTGCAGCCCCTCACCTCGGAGGAGTACCGCGCCCACCTCGCCCGCAGCGGGGCCGGCGCCGGCTTTCTCCAGCTCCCCTCCTGGGCCGGGGTGAAGGACGGCTGGACCCATCAGCTCCTCGGCTGGGGGCCCGAGAACGGCGGGCTCACCGGCGTCGCCCTCGTCCTGCTGCGTGCCTTCCCCGGCACCCGCAAGTACTTCGCCTACCTCCCCGAAGGGCCCGTCGCCGACTGGTCCGACCCCGACATCGACGGCTGGCTCACCCCGCTGCTCCGGCACCTGCGCGCCTCCGGTGCCTTCGCCGTACGCGTCGGACCCTCGCCCGCCTTCCGCCGCTGGAACGCCGCCACCCTCAAGGCGAACGCCGGGCCGGGCCGGCGCCTCGCCGACGTCCTCGCCGACGAGGTCGACCCGCTCGGCACCGCCGTCGCCGAGAGGCTCCGCTCCCGTGGCTGGCGCCGCTGCGGAGGCGACTCGACCAGCGCCTCCGACGGCGCCGACGCCCAGCCTCGCCACGTCTACCAGGTCCCCCTCGCCGGCCGCAGCACCGACGACCTGTGGAAGGGCCTCAACCAGGAGTGGCGGCGCAACGTCCGCAAGGCCCGCACGTCGGGTGTCGAGATCGTCGTCGGATCGGCGGCCGACCTGCCCGAGTTCTTCCGGCTCCTGCGGATCACCGAGGAGCGCGACGGCTTCCGGCTCGGCCGCTCCCTCGCGTACTACGAACGCCAGTACGCGGTCCTCAACGCCGAGGAACCGGGCCGGATGAAGCTCTACCTCGCCCGCCACGAGGGCGAGACGCTCGCCGCCCACACCATGATCACGGTGGGCAGGCGGGTCTGGTACCAGACCGGCGCGTCCGCCGACCACCGCCGCGAGGTCCGTCCCTCCAACGCCCTGCAGTGGCGGATGCTGACCGACGCCCACGCGCTCGGCGCGGACGTGTACGACATGCGCGGGATACCCTCCACCCTTGATCCGGACGACCGCGCCCACGGTCTGCTGCGCTGGAAGCTCGGCACGGGCGGTCAGGCCGTCGAGACGCTGGGGGAGTGGGAGAAACCGTTGGACGGCACGACCAACCACACGCTGTACCGGGCCTTCCAGGCCTACCTGGCCCGTCGATGACGGCGACCGTGGCGGAGGCGCCGGCGCGGCGCGCGCCCTCCGTACTGCGCAGCGGCGCGCTGATGGCCGCCGGGTCGCTGGTCTCGCGCGCCAGCGGCTTCGTACGGTCCGCGGTCGTCGCCGCGGCGCTGGGCGTCGGGGGGATCGCCGACGGTTACGCGGTCGCCAACTCCATCCCCACCATCGTCTACATGCTGCTCGTCGGCGGGGCCCTCAACGCGGTCTTCGTGCCCGAGCTGGTCAAGGCGGCCAAGGAGCACGAGGACGGTGGCGTCGCCTACACCGACCGCCTCCTCACGGTCTGCGTCGGCGCGCTGCTCGCGCTGACGGCCGGCGCTGTGCTCGCGGCGCCCGCGATCATCGACGCGTACACCGACTACAGCGGCGCGCGGGAGTCCATGACGGTCGCCTTCGCCCGCTACTGCCTGCCGCAGATCTTCTTCCTCGGGCTCTTCACCCTGCTCGGGCAGGTCCTGAACGCCCGGGGCCGGTTCGGCGCGATGATGTGGACGCCCGTCCTCAACAACCTCGTCGTCATCGGGGTGTTCGCGCTCTACCTGGCGACCGCGGCGGGCGGCGGCCTGACGGCGGGGGAGACCGCGCTGCTCGGCTGGGGCACGACGGCGGGCATCGCGCTGCAGGCGCTGGCACTGGTGCCGTCACTGCGGTCGGCCGGATTCCGCTGGCGTCCGCGCTTCGACCTGCGGGGCAGCGGGCTGACGGCGCCCCTGCGGTCGGCGGGATGGCTGGTGCTGTTGGTCCTCACCAACCAGGCCGCGTACTGGGTGACGACGAAGCTGGCGACGGCGGCGGGCACGAGGGCGGAGGAGCTGGGCGCGGGCGGGGGCTTCGGCTTCGCCGCGTACAACAACGCCTATCTGCTGTGGGCGGTACCGCACGGCATCGTCACCGTCTCGCTGGTGACGGCGCTGCTGCCGCGGATGAGCGGGGCGGCGGCGGACGGCGACCTGGCGGGGGTGCGGCGGGACGTCTCGTACGGACTCCGCACGAGCACCGCGGCCGTCGTCCCGGCGGCCTGCGCGCTGTTCGCCCTCGCGGTGCCGCTGATGGGACTGGTCTTCCAGTACGGAAGGACCGACGCGGACGACATCCGGGCGATGGCCTGGATCCTGATGGCGTTCGCGCCGGGACTGATCGCCTTCTCGGGCCAGTACGTCTGCACCCGCGCCTTCTACGCGCTGCGGGACACCAGGACCCCCTTCCTCCTCAACCTGGTGATCGCGGCGGTCAACGCGGGCCTGTCCCTGACCGCGTACGCGCTCCTTCCGCCGACCTGGGCGGTGGCGGGCATGGCGGCCGGCTACTCGCTCGCGCTGTGGTCGGGCTGGGCCCTGACGGCGTACGCGCTCCGACGCCGCCTGAGCCGCCTGAGCCTGCCTCGGCCCGACACGTCCGTGTCCGGTGCGACGGGCGGGGCCGGGTCCGGGTCCGGGGCAGAGTCCATGTCCGGTGTCGGCTCTTCCGGTTCTGCCTCCGCGCTCGCCCGACTGCTCGTGGCCGCCGCGCCCGCGGCCGGGTTCGGGCTGCTCGTCGCCGACACGACCGCTCCGGCCGGCGCGCTCGCCTCCGGGGCGGCGGGGTGCCTCACCGTCCTCGCCGTCTTCGTCCTGCTCGCCCGGCCGCTCCGGCTCACGGAGGTACAGGCCGTGTCGGCGGGCGTCGGACACCGCCTGAGCGGCCTGACCCGCCGCACCTGACCCGCCGCACCCGCCGCGAGCGACCACCGCTCCGACCGGCTCACCTGCTCCGAGCGGCCACCACTCCGACCGGCCCACCCGCCGTGAGCGACCACCACTCCGACCGGCCCACCTGCCCCTCTTCTCACTTTGGGATACTGCCGATATGCCTCGCGTTCTTCTGATAGAAGACGACCCCTCCGTCCGCGAAGGGGTCGAACTCGGGCTGCGCCGACGCGGGCACGACGTCCGCGGCGCCGCGACCGGAGAGGCGGGGCTCGCGCTGCTCGCGGAGTTCCGGCCTGATCTCGTCCTGCTCGACCTGATGCTCCCCGGCGTCAACGGCGTCCAGGTCTGCCGCCGGATCCGGGAGACCAGCCAGCTGCCGATCATCATGCTGACCGCGCGCGGCGACGACTTCGACATCGTCGTCGGCCTGGAGGCCGGAGCCGACGACTACATCGTCAAACCGGCCCGTACCGAAGTCATCGAAGCCCGCATACGCGCCGTCCTGCGCCGTATCGAGGAGCCCGGCGCCGGTCGCCCCGCCATCGAGTTCCACGGCGAGATGGCCATCGACCGCGCCGGACTCACCGTCGCCAAGTCCGGTGAGCGCATCGCCCTCGCCCCGTCCGAACTCAAGCTCCTGCTGCATCTGACCGCCCACCCCGAGCAGGTCTTCAGCCGCCAGCAACTTCTCGAACACGTCTGGGAGCACAGCTACCACGGTGACGCCCGCCTCGTGGACGCCTGCGTCCGCCGGCTGCGCACCAAGATCGAGGACCCCGCCGGCGCTCCCCGCTACATCCAGACCCTCCGCGGTTTCGGCTACCGCTTCGGACCGCTGTGAAGGGGCGCCGCGCTCCGCGACGCCGCCACCGCCCCTTCGGGCTCCGTACCCGGCTCGTCCTCGCCTTCCTCCTCGTCGCCGCCGTCGGCTGCGGCACCACCGCCGCCCTGACCTACCGCGCCGCGCGCAACGCCGTCCTCGAACAGGCCCAGGACACCGCCGTCTCCGCGTTCCGCGAGAGCGTCCAGGTCCTCGACGTGACGCTGCCGATCCAGAAGGACTCGCTGCGCTTCGACCTCCAGCGGATCGCCCGTCAGGGCAAGCCGCGACCCTGGCGGGTCTACGCCGAGTACGGCTCCCTCCGCGTCTCGTCCGCCGACCGCCCCACCTCCACCGTCATCACCTCCGAACTCCGCTCCCGCGCCAAGGCCTCCGCCCACGGCAGCTTCCAGCGGGTGATCAAGAACGACCGGCCCTACCTGACCGTCGCCGTCCCCGCCGTCTTCCGGGCCCACACCCCGGCCAAGGCCGTCCACCGCACCGGCCTCGTGCTGTACGCGGTCATGGAACTCGACGCCGAGGAGGCCAACGTCGAGGCCATGGTCCTCGCCGCCCGCGACGGCGCCCTGCCCGCGCTCGCCGTCGCCCTGATCCCGGCCCTGCTGGCCGCCCGCAGCGTGCTCCGTCCGGTACGGGAGCTGCGACGGGCGGCCGACTCCATGGGGCGCGGCGAGCTGGACGCCCGGATCCAGGTCAAGGGAAGCGACGAACTCGCCGACCTCGCACGGACGTTCAACGAGTCGGCCGCCGCGCTCGAACGCTCCGTCGTCGAGCTGCGGCACGCCGAGGCACGCGCCCGGCGCTTCGCCTCCGACGTCTCCCACGAACTGCGCACTCCGCTTGCCGGGATGCTCGCCGTGACCGAGGTCCTCGACGAGGACGCGGACACACTCGACAGCGACACGGCCCGGGCGGTACGGCTCATCAGCGCGGAGACCGGCAAACTCGCGGTGCTCGTGGAGGACCTCATGGAGATCTCCCGCTTCGACGCGCGCGCCGCCGAACTCCACGTGGACGAGGTGGACGTGGCCGACTGCGTCCGCAAGACCCTTCAGCACCGCCGCTGGACCGACCCGGAACTCGTCCGGACCGAGCTGCCCGACGGAGTACGCGTCCGGCTCGACCCGCGCCGCTTCGACCTCGTCGTCGCCAACCTCGTCGGCAACGCCCTGCGGCACGGTGAGGCGCCGGTGACGGTGAGCCTGCGCACCGACGGCGACCGGCTGGTCACCGAGGTCTCCGACCGGGGGCCCGGCATCGCCGACGAGGTCCTGCCCCACGTCTTCGACCGCTTCTTCAAGGCGGACCAGGCCCGGACCCGTTCCGCGGGCAGCGGACTCGGACTCGCCATCACCCTGGAGAACGTCCGGCTGCACGGTGGCACCGTCACAGCTGCGAACCACCCCGACGGCGGCGCCGTCTTCACCGTGCGGATCCCGCGATGAGGCGCGGGACCGGGCTGGGTACGGCCCTCCTGGCGGGCGCCCTCGCGCTCACCGGCTGCGGCATCCGGCAGAGCGACGTCGTGGAGGCCGGCGGGCCGGCGACGATCGCCGTCGCCCCCGGCGAGGTCGGCCGGGTGCTGCTGTTCTTCGTCGACGTGGACGGCAGACTGACCCCGGCGGCCCGCGCGCTTGACACGCACCAGCTGATGCAGGAGCAGGTCGTGGCCACGTATCCACGGGGACTCGGGGTCGCAGCGCCCCCGGCGCTCTCCGCGCTGCTCCGCGGTCCGACCGCCGAGGAGCGCGCCGCGGGCCTCTCGACCCGGCTCCCGGAACCGGCGTGGGCGACCGGCAAGGGGGGTCCCCTGGTGAACGTGGAGACCGACGAGGACGGGGAGCACCGGCTGCGGGTCAGTCTCGACTTCCCGCTGGGAGACCTGGACGGGGCTGCCGCCCGTCAGCTGGTGTGCACGGCCGCCTACGCGGAGGAGACCGACGGACGGATCGCGGTCGTCCTGTCGGGGCCGGGCGGAGCGCGCCCCGCCGAGCGCTGCGACGAGTTCGAGGTCGCCCCGGCCGCTTCGGGGACGGGCGCCCCGCCGGAGACGGACGCCCCGACGGAGGGTGGTCCGTCCACCACCCCGAGCGACCTCTTGGGCACGGGCGGCGGCGGCCGCGCCCCGGGGCCGACGGGCACGGCGGGCCCGGAGCCGTCCCCGACCCGCACGAGCACTCCCTGACGGAGCCCGCGCACCCCGCGCGCATCCACCGGCGGGACGGCGCCCGCCCCGCCTGGGGCTTCAGCCGCGCAGCTCCGCGAGAACCGCGTCCGTGAACGGCGGCCACGCCTCCACCGCCCACGCCCCGAAGGCCCGGTCCGTCAGCGCCACGCACGCGGCGCGCGCGTCCGGGTCGATCCACAGGAACGTGCCCGACTGCCCGAAGTGCCCGAACGTCCGTGGCGAGGACGAGGCCCCCGTCCAGTGCGGCGTCTTGCCGTCCCGGATCTCGAAGCCGAGCCCCCAGTCGTTCGGCCGCTGATGGCCGTAGCCCGGCAGGATGCCGGTGAGACCGGGGTACGACACCGTCATCGCGTCGAGCACCGTGCGCGCGTCGAGCAGCCGGGGCGCCTGCACCTCGGCCGCGAACCGCACCAGGTCGTCGACCGTCGAGACGCCGTCCTTGGCGGGCGAGCCCTCCAGCGTCGTCGAGGTCATGCCCAGCGGCTCCAGGACGGCCTGGTGGAGGTAGTCGGCGAACGGGATGTCCGTCGCCTTGGCGACATGGTCGCCGAGGACCTCGAAGCCGGTGTTGGAGTAGAGGCGGCGCGTGCCCGGTGCGGCCATGACCCGCGGCTCGTCGAAGGCGAGCCCCGAGGTGTGCGCCAGCAGATGCCGGACCGTCGCGCCCTCGGGCCCGGCTGGCTCGTCGAGGTCGATCGCCCCCTCCTCGTACGCGACGAGGACGGCGTACGCCGCGAGCGGCTTGGTGACGGAGGCGAGCGGGAACCGCTGTCCGGTGGGGCCGTGCGCCCCGGCCAGGGTGCCGTCCGCACGGACGACGGCGGTGGCCGCGGTGGGGACGGGCCAGTTCTCGATCAACGCCAGGCTCTGCAGGGACATGGAGCCGAGCCTACTTGCTTGGAGTGCACTCCAGGGTTCTAGCGTGGTGGCCATGAGCGTGACCGAGAGCAGCGCCGCACACTTCACCATCAGCGAGGTGGCCGCCCTGACCGGCCTGTCCGCGCACACCCTGCGCTGGTACGAGCGGATCGGGCTGATGCCGCACGTCGACCGTTCGCACACCGGCCAGCGCCGCTTCTCCCAGCGCGATCTGGACTGGCTGGCGTTCGTCGGCAAGCTCCGGCTGACCGGGATGCCGGTCGCCGGGATGGTGCGGTACGCGGAACTGGTGCGGGAAGGCGATCACACCCGGGACGAACGGCGCGAGCTGCTGGAGAGCACCCGCCGGGACGTCCTCGCCCGCATCGGCGAACTCCAGGACGCGCTCGCCGTGCTCGACATCAAGATCGGGCACTACGGAACCATCTGCGGAGGCACGACCTCATGACCAGCAGGATCGACACGGTACGGCTCGGCGGCCAGGACGGGCCGGAGATCGGCGTCCAGGGCTTCGGCGCCATGGGCATCAGTGAGTTCTACGGCGACACGGACGAGGCCGCCGCCCGCGACACCCTCGACGCCGCGCTGGAGGCGGGCGTCACCTTCATCGACACCGCGGACATCTACGGCAGCGGTGCCAACGAGGAGTTCCTGGCGCCGTTCCTCGCCCGGCACCGCGACGAGGTCACGCTGGCCACCAAGTTCGCCATCGAGCGGCGCGCGGACGATCCGCACTACCGGGCCGTCCGCAACGACCCGGCGTACATCCGCCAGGCCGTGGAGGGGAGCCTGCGCCGCCTCGGCATCGAGACGATCGACCTCTACTACATGCACCGGCGCGACCCGGAGGTCCCCTTCGAGGAGTCGGTCGGAGCGATGGCGGAGCTCGTACAGGAGGGCAAGGTCAGGTACCTGGGCCTCAGCGAGGTGACGGGGGCGGAGCTGCGCGAGGCGCACGCGGTGCACCCGATCACGGCCCTGCAGTCGGAGTGGTCGCTCTTCTCGCGCGACGTGGAGCGCAGCGCGGTGGGCGCGGCGGCGGAGCTCGGGGTGACGTTCGTGCCGTACTCCCCGCTGGGCCGGGGCTTTCTCACCGGGGCGTTCGCGGACGCGTCGAAGGAGCTGTCGGGCGACGACTACCGTGCCCACCAGCCGCGCTTCTCGGGCGAGAACGCGGTACGGAACAGCGCGCTGCTCGCTCCGGTCCACAAGATCGCGGCCGACCACGGCGCGACGGCGGCGCAGGTGGCCCTCGCCTGGGTCCAGCAGCGCGCCTCGGTCCACCGCCTGACGGTGGTGCCGATCCCGGGCACCCGCAAGCGGACCCGGCTGGAGGAGAACGCGGCGGCGACACGCCTGAAGCTGACGGCGTCGGAACTGGCGGAACTGGAACCGATCGCCTCCCAGGTCGCGGGCGACCGCTACCCGGACATGCGCTCGACGTCGGCGGCGAGGGAGTAGCGGGTCGACGGGGCGCGGCGGGGGAGCAGCGGGTCGACGGCGGCGCGGCGGGGAGTACCGAGCCGACCGGATGGCCGGGATGCCCGGTTCGCCGGCTCAGCCGCCGCATGCCCTTCGCCCGGCCCCGGAAGGCTCCTGAGCTTCCCGGGGTGACTCACGCCGAGCACGCCGGCCGCCGGCCCGTCGGGGCTCACGCCGGGCCTCGGGCTCACGCCGGGCCTCGGGCTCACGCCGGGTCTCGGGCTCACGCCGGGTCTCGGGCTCACGCCGGGCCTCGGGCTCACGCCGGGCCTCGGGCTCACGCCGGGCCTCGGGCTCACGCCGGGCCTCGGGCTCACGCCGGGTCTCGGGCTCACGCCGGGTCTCGGGCTCACGCCGGGCCTCGGGCT
>NZ_JBHUYJ010000029.1:66090-74145 GCF_042668715.1 Streptomyces sp. NPDC057271 | reverse complement strand
GCCGGGAGGGCAGTCGTCAGGCGCGCGAAGCGCGTCAAGCCCGCTGCCGCAAGGTAAGCAGGAATCTCCCGGCTTCAGCCGGGAGAGCACTTCAACACCTCCAGCCGGTCTGCGTGGCCCTGCTCTCGTACGCCCTGCTCGGCGAGGAACTCGGTCTCCTGGAAGCGGCCTGCATGGCGCTGATCCTGGGCGGGGTGGTCCTCGCCGGTGCGCGCCCCCGCGCGTGACAGCGACCCCCTCCGCCGGCGACCCCTCCGCAGGCACCCCTGCGCCCGCGCCCCTCGTCCGCCGGCGCCCCCGCGCCCCGCAGTCGCGCGTGAGCCGTCCGGCCGTGGCCCCCGGTAGGTTGCGCCCCATGACCGAGTGGGACATCAAGAAGCTCCAGATCCTCCGCACCCTCCGCGACCGCGGCACCGTCACCGCCACGGCGGAGGCGCTGCTCATGACCCCCTCGGCCGTCTCCCAGCAGCTCACCAACCTCGCCAGGCAGCTCGGCGTCCCGCTCCTGGAGGCGCACGGGCGCCGGGTGCGGCTCACCGACGCCGCGCATCTCGTGCTCCGCCACGCCGAGGCCGTCTTCGCCCAGCTGGAGCGCGCCGACGCCGAACTCGACGGCTACCTCCGCGGCGAGGTGGGACAGGTGCGGGTGGCCGCGTTCTCCACGGCCGTGCCCGCCCTCGTCGTCCCCGCCGTGCAGCACCTCCGGACCGCCCACCCCGGACTCGACGTCCGGATCCGTGAGGCCGAGGCGGCGGAGGCGTACGAACTGCTCACCGCCGGCGACGTCGATCTGGCGCTCTCGCTCGCCGCCCACGCCCCCTCCGCGCGCGACCCCAAGTTCAGCCGCGTCCCGCTCCTCGCCGACCCGCTCGACGTCGCCCTGCCCGCCGGGCATCCGCTCGCCGACGCGCCCGGGCTGAGGCTCGCCGACCTCTCCGCCGAGCCCTGGATCTTCGGCGGCTCCGGCCCCTGGTCCGAGATCACCACCGCCGCCTGCGAGGCCGCCGGGTTCGTGCCCGAGCAGGCCCACAGCGCCGCCGGCTGGACCGCGATCCTCGCCATGGTCGAGGCCGGGATGGGCGTCGCCCTGGTGCCGCGGATGGCCTCCGCCGAGCGCCGCGGCGAGCGCGGGATCGTCATGCGGGTCCTCTCCGCCGACCAGCCGCGCCGCCATGTCGTCGCGGCCGTACGGCGCGGGGCCGAGGAGGGCGCCGCCGTGGCCCGGGTGCTCGCCGCGCTCCGGCAGGCGGCCGTCCAGCGCGAGACCGTCCAGTAGCGCCACGGCACCGATTATTCAGTACAGCTGAAAGTATCTGTCGAAAACATTCGATGGACCGGGTCCAGGCCCAGGCCGCACAGTCGTTCCATGAGCCTCGACGAGAACGCCGTGACCGCCGACCCGCACGCCAACGACGCCGCCCCGTACTCCGGTGGCGACCCGTACGCCGACTACCGCACCGGTGACTTCTCGTTCACCGAGCTGGTCGACCTGGCCGACCGTCGCCTCGGCGCCGGTGTCGTCGCCGCCAACGACGAGTTCTTCGCCGAGCGCGAGAACCTCCTCGTCCGCGAGCGGGCCGTCTTCGACCCGGAGCACTTCGGCCACAAGGGCAAGATCATGGACGGCTGGGAGACCCGCCGCCGCCGTGGCGCCGACGCCGGGAACGTCTTCCCCGCCCCCGAGGACCACGACTGGGCGATCGTCCGCCTCGGCGCCCCCGGCGTGATCCGCGGCATCGTCGTCGACACCGCCCACTTCCGCGGCAACTACCCGCAGCGCGTCTCGATCCAGGCCGCCGCCGTCGAGGTCCCCCTGTCCGGCGACGGGGGCGCCGCCACGCCCAGCCCCGAGCAGCTGCTCGGCGACGACGTGAAGTGGGAGGAGCTCGTCCCGCCCACCCCCGTACGCGGCCACGCCGCCAACGGCTTCGAGATCGACGTCGAGCGCCGCTTCACCCACGTACGGGTCTGCCAGCACCCCGACGGAGGCATCGCGCGCCTGCGCGTCCACGGCGAGGTCGTGCCGGACCCCGAGTGGCTGGAGCTGCTCGGCACCCTCGACCTGATCGCCGTACTCAACGGCGGGGTGTACGAGGACGCGTCGGACACGTTCTACTCCTCGCCGACGCAGATCATCCTGCCCGGCACCTCCCGCAAGATGGACGACGGCTGGGAGAACCGCCGCCGCCGGGTCCGCGGCACCAACGACTGGGTCCGCTTCCGGCTCGCCGCACAGGGAGCCGTACGCGCCGTCGAGATCGACACCGCGTACCTCAAGGGCAACTCGGCCGGCTGGATCGCCCTCCAGGGGCGCAACGGCGAGAACGGCGAGTGGTTCGAGATCATCCCGCGGACCCGGCTGCAGCCCGACACCCTGCACCGCTTCAGGCTTCCGGCCCAGGCCGTCGTCACCCACGTCCGCCTCGACGCCTTCCCCGACGGCGGCCTCGCCCGGATGCGCCTCCACGGCGCGCTCACGGAGCAGGGCGCGGCCGACCTGCGTGCCCGCTACGCGGCGCTCGGAGGCTGACACGCCTCCGCCCGGCGGGCGGCCGCGCTCCGACGCCCGCCCGCCGAGCGGACCCGAACGGACGAAGGGACACCTCCGTGGGGGAGGGTGCCCCTTCGTCCTTCAGCCTTCAGGCGCCGTGCGCCCGCCGTTACGCGGCGGCCGCGTCCGCCGCCTGCGCCTTCAGGGCGCGCTCCACGCCCGCGCGGCACTCCGTCACCATGCGACGCAGCGCCGGCGCCGGGTCGTTCGCCTCGATCCAGGCGTCCGTGGCGTCCAGCGTCTCCTGCGAGACCTGGATCGTCGGGTAGAGCCCGACCACGATCTGCTGGATCATCTCGTGGCTGCGGGTCTCCGAGACGCCCTTGATCGAGGCGAAGTACTTCGCCGTGTACGGGGCGAGCAGCTCACGCTGGTCGGTCTGCACGAAGCCCCCGATCACCGCCTCCTGCACGGCGTTCGCCAGCTTGTCGGACTCCACGACCGACGCCCAGGCCTCCGCCTTCGCCGCCTCGGTCGGACGGGCCGACCGGGCGGTCGCCGCGTGCCGCTCGCCCGCCGCCGTGCGGTCCCGCTCCAGCTCGGCCGCGATCTCCGGCTCGTCGAAGACGCCGGTCGCCGCGAGCCGCTGCACGAACGCCCAGCGCAGCTCGGTGTCGACCGCGAGCCCGTCGATCGTCTCGCCGCCCTCCAGCAGCGCCGCCAGCAGATCCAGCTGCTGCGGCGTGCGGGCCGTCGCGGCGAAGGCCCGCGCCCACGCCAGCTGGTGGTCGCTCGCCGGCTCCGCCGCGCGCAGGTGCGCCAACGTCGCGTCCGTCCACCGGGCCAGCCCCGCGTCGCGCCACTCCGGCGCCGCGTACAGGTCGAGGGCCGCCTTCACCTGGCCCTGGAGCGACTGCACCACACCGATGTCGCTCTCCTTGGCGATGCCGGAGAGGACCAGGTCCAGATAGGCGCGCGTCGGCAGCTCGCCGTCGCGCGTCATGTCCCAGGCCGACGCCCAGCACAGCGCGCGCGGCAGCGACTCGGCGAAGTCACCGAGGTGCGCGGTCACGTTCTTCAGCGACATCTCGTCGAGGCGGACCTTGGCGTACGACAGGTCGTCGTCGTTGAGCAGCACGACCGCCGGACGCGCCCTGCCCGCGAGCTGCGGTACGGCGGTCAGCTCGGCCGCCTCGATGTCCAGCTCCAGACGGTCGGAGCGGACCAGCCTGCCCGCCGCGTCCAGGTCGTAGAAGCCGATCGCGATCCGGTGCGGACGCAGCGTCGACTCGCCCTTGGCGCCCGCGGGCAGCGCCGGAGCCTCCTGCCTGACGGCGAAGGAGGTGATGACGCCGCTCTCGTCGGTCTCGATCTCCGGGCGCAGGATGTTGATGCCGGCGGTCTCCAGCCACAGCTTCGACCAGACCTTCAGGTCACGGCCGGAGGTCTCCTCCAGCGCGCCCAGCAGGTCGGTCAGACGCGTGTTGCCGAAGGCGTGCGCCTTGAAGTACGCCTGCACGCCCTTGAAGAACTCGTCCTGGCCGACGTACGCCACCAGCTGCTTGAGGACCGAGGCGCCCTTGGCGTAGGTGATGCCGTCGAAGTTGACCAGCACGTCCTCGAGATCGTTGATCTCGGCCATGATCGGGTGGGTGGACGGCAGCTGGTCCTGGCGGTACGCCCAGGTCTTCTCCGCGTTGGCGAACGTCGTCCAGGCGTTCGGCCAGCGGGTGCCCTCCACGGACGCCTGGCAGGCCACCGAGGTGAAGGTCGCGAACGACTCGTTCAGCCACAGGTCGTTCCACCACTCCATGGTGACCAGGTCGCCGAACCACATGTGCGCGAGCTCGTGCAGGATGGTCTCGGCCCGGCGCTCGTACGCCGCGTCCGTCACCTTCGAGCGGAAGACGTACTGGTCGCGGATGGTCACCGCGCCCGCGTTCTCCATCGCGCCCGCGTTGAACTCCGGCACGAAGAGCTGGTCGTACTTGGCGAAGGGGTAGTCGTACGCGAACTTCTCCTGGAACCAGTCGAAGCCCTGGCGCGTGACGTCGAAGATGTGGTCGGCGTCGAGGAACTCGGCCAGCGACGGACGGCAGTAGATGCCGAGCGGAACGCTCTGGCCGTCCTTCTCGTACGAGGAGTGCACCGAGTGGTACGGGCCGACGATCAGCGCGGTGATGTACGTCGAGATCCGGGGGGTGGGCTCGAAGACCCACGTGTCGTCCTTGGGCTCCGGCGTCGGCGAGTTGGAGATAACCGTCCAGCCGCTGGGCGCCTTCACGGTGAACTGGAAGGTCGCCTTCAGGTCCGGCTGCTCGAAGGAGGCGAACACGCGCCGGGCGTCCGGCACCTCGAACTGGGTGTACAGGTAGGCCTGCTCGTCGACCGGGTCGACGAACCGGTGCAGACCCTCGCCCGTGTTGGTGTACGCGCAGTCCGCGACGACCTTGAGTTCGTTCGGGCCCTGGAGCAGATGGGCCAGGGCGATCCGCGAGTCCCGGAAGACGGCGGCGACGTCGAGCGCGTGGCCGTTGAGGACGACCTCGTGCACGGCGGGGGCGACGAGGTCGATGAAGGTCTCCGCGCCCGCCTCGGCGGAAGCGAAGCGGACGGTGGTGACGGACCGGTAGGTGCCGCCCTCCTGCGCACCGGAGAGGTCGAGGTCGACCTCGTACGCGTCCACGGTCAGCAGCTTCGCCCGCTGCTGCGCCTCTTCACGGGTCAGGTTTGTGCCAGGCACCCGGTCAACTCCTCGGTTTCGTGATGTTTGGCTCATCCTTCCACGCCGTACGTCAGCGTCGCATCGCACATTCCCAGGGTCCGTCGCCGCTGATCCGGAGCAGTCCCGGACCGGTCACGGGCGTGCTGACCCGGACCTCGCCGATCGCGTCGACGAGGAGCTCCTGGTCCTCCGCGTCGTACTCGGGCTCGCGCGGAGGGGTGTGCCGGTGGACGGTGACGTGCGACTCCCCGTGGTGGGAGAAGTCGAGGACACCGGGCGGCCCGTCGTAGACGACGAGGTCGTGGGCGTGGCCCTCGATATGGCTGTCGAAGCGGCGGGCGTGGGCGAGCGGGAGGACGCGCAGGGTCCAGGGGGTGTCCGCGTCGACCCGCAGCGTCAGGGGCCGGTCCGGCGGGACGACGGCGACGGTACGGGCGCGGACGTCGTCCTCGTAGGCCATGAGCAGGAAGGCCTCGACGCGGCCGTGGGCGTCGCAGGACTCGATGGTGGTGGAGATCGAGTGGTACGACTCGATCTCCAGGAGTGCCCAGCCGGGCGGGATGGCGGGGTCGCAGCGCACGGTCTCCTTGCCGCGGCCCTGGTGGACGGAGGGCCGGAAGGTCACCGAGAACGGATCGACCACCGCGCGCACGGGGGCGGCGGGAGCCCCGTACCCCTGGCCGTGGACGGGGACGGCGGGAGCCCCGTACCCCTGGCCGTGGACGGGCGGGCTCCCAGAGCCGGGTGCCGGGCGCGGCACGGGCCGGGGTCCGTACCCCCGGTTCCGGACGGGCACGGGCGGCGGTACGTAGCCGGGGCCCGGGATCGGGGCGGGCGGAGCCTCCACCACGATGCCGAAGTCCGTCGCGAGTCCGGCCAGACCGGAGGCGTACCCCTGCCCCACCGCACGGAACGTCCAGCCGCCCTCCCGCCGGTGGAACTCGCCGAAGACGAACGCCGTCTCCGCCGTCGCGTCCCCGATCGCGAAGTACGCGACCGGCGCGCCCGAGAGATCCGTGACCCGCACGTCCAGGTCGCGCACCTGCCCGAAGGCCCCGCCGTCCGTGGAGGCGGCGACCACCACGCGGTCGACCCCGGGCTCCATCCGGGCGAGATTCAGCCACAGCCAGTCCGCGGCCGCGCTGCCCGGTGCGCCCGGAGCCGACTTCCCGAGATGCCGCACCGAGCCGGAGGGGTGCGCGGTGTGGTTGTAGAAGACGAGGTCCGCGTCCCCCCGCACCCGCCCGCCGCCGTCGAGCAGCAGCGCGGATACGTCCACCTCGGGCGCGCCGGGGACGGTCTGCCAGGTGACCGCGACCTGGAGAGCCTGGGCGGGCACCGGAAGATCGGCGCCCATGGGCAGCTGGGTCATGGTCGGATCCTGTCACCCTGCGGCCCGGCTTCGAACGCGTTGTCCGGATTCCGCTGGTCCGGTCCGCCGGTCCGCCGGTCCTCGGCCGCTCGTACGCCGAAGGGGCGGCCGCCCTGCCGGACGGCCGCCCCTTCTCGGAGAGCGATGTCAGCCCTTCAGCTCCGCCGCGACCAGCTCCGCGATCTGCACCGCGTTCAGCGCGGCGCCCTTGCGCAGGTTGTCGTTGGAGAGGAAGAGCGCCAGACCGTTGTCGACGGTCTCGTCCACGCGGATGCGACCCACGTACGAGGCGTCCTTGCCGGCCGCCTGGAGCGGGGTCGGGATCTCGGAGAGCTCGACGCCCTCGGCGTCCTTGAGCAGCTCGTACGCGCGCTCGACGCTGATCGGACGCTCGAAGCGGACGTTGACCTGGAGCGAGTGGCCGGAGAAGACCGGGACGCGCACGCAGGTGCCGGAGACCTTCAGCTCCGGGATCTCCAGGATCTTGCGGGACTCGTTGCGGAGCTTCTGCTCCTCGTCGGTCTCGAAGGTGCCGTCGTCGACGATCGAGCCGGCCAGCGGGACGACGTTGAAGGCGATCGGGCGCTTGTAGACGGCCGGCTCGGGGAACTCCACGGCCTCGCCGTCGAACGCCAGCTGGTCGGCGTTCTCGGCCACGGCGCACGCCTGGGTGCGCAGCTCCGCGACGCCCGCGACACCGGAGCCGGAGACGGCCTGGTAGGTCGTGGCGATCAGCGCGGTCAGGCCGGCCTCCTGGTGGAGCGGCTTGAGGACCGGCATCGCGGCCATCGTGGTGCAGTTCGGGTTGGCGATGATGCCCTTGGGGCGGTCCTTGATCGCGTGCGGGTTGACCTCGGAGACCACGAGCGGCACCTCGGGGTCGCGGCGCCACGCGGAGGAGTTGTCGATCACGACCGCGCCCTGGGAGGCGACCTTCTCGGCGAGAGCCTTGGAGGTCGCGCCACCGGCGGAGAACAGCACGATGTCGAGCCCGGTGTAGTCGGCGGTGGAGGCGTCCTCGACCGTCACCCCGTCCACGACGGTGCCGGCGGAGCGGGCGGAGGCGAAGAGCCGCAGCTCGTCGACAGGGAACTTCCGCTCGGCCAGGATGCTGCGCATGACTGTGCCGACCTGACCGGTGGCTCCGACGATTCCGACCTTCACGGGGACTCCTCCGTACGTTTGTGCAGGCTGCTGCCGTCCATGATGCGTATGTCCCGGCCCGGCTTGTCCAATCCGTTTCTCTCTGCGAGAGGACGCCCACGGTTCGTGGTACTTTCGTCGCGCCCTGTGAGGGCCGGTTCGGGCTGGACCGCAACCCTTGGGTTGGAAGCCCACCCTTCGGGTGTGGAGCGGAGTCACTGTCCGAGGATCGGGACGATCCAGGACACCCGGAATGGGAGGGGGGGGGGCTCCGCCCCCCCCCCCCCGGAAACCAAGCCCATTCCAGAGTGGCCTTTTCCATCC
>NZ_JBHUYJ010000029.1:61332-66080 GCF_042668715.1 Streptomyces sp. NPDC057271 | reverse complement strand
AGCAAGGCCCGTTACGGAGTGACCTTGCCGATCACGACGCTGCCGGCGCCCGCGGCGGTGCCGCGCGCGTTCAGCAGCTGGACCTCGCCGAAGAACTGCCGGCCCTCGGGCGCGGCACCGTCGACCCGTACCTCGGCGGCGACCTTGGCGGTCGCGCCGCTGGCCAGCGGGTAGCTCTTGGACGCGTCGACCTGGACGCTGCCGAGCGCGGCCGAGTAGTAAACGTCCTTGTAGTCGAAGGTCGTACCGCCCTCGGCCTGCACCGAGTAACCGTCGATCACGATGGTGTACGTACCGGCGGCCGGCTTGACCAGCGAGACGGCCTCCTCCGAGTCGCCGTCGGCGGCCTGACCCACCTGGACGCCGTCGCGCAGGACCGTCAGGTCCAGGTCGGCGGCCTTGTCCGAGGTGTTGCCGATCGCCACGTCGAGCCGCTCGACACCCTCACCGATGGTGACGGTCTTGATCTGCTGCTCGTGGTGCTTGATCGTCGGCGTCTCGACCTTGGCCGAGCCCAGCGAGCCGCCCTTCAGCTTGCCGTCGATGCCGGCGAAGGTGTTGGTGACGGTCCACTCGACGGCGGTCGGCGTGCCGACCTTCGCCTCGGGAACGGTCTGCACGGCCGGGTCGAAGTCGGCGCCGAGCACCGAGACGTCCAGCTTGTACGGGTTGTCCAGGTAGGGCGAGGTGCGGCGCGCCTCGACCTCGATCTCCCAGACGCCCGGCGTCGGGTTGGCGTACGAACGCAGGTCCGGACGGCAGGTGTTGGCCGGGTTGTAGTGCGGGTAGCACACGTTGGACGCGGAGGACTCGAAGGCCACGCCGTACGGGTGGATCGAGATGAACCGGGTCTGGCTCTTGCCCTTCAGGCCGCCGAGGGCGACCTCAAGGGTCTTGGCGCCCTCCGGCACGGTCACGAAGTAGGACTTGTGCAGGTTGCGCTGGACCGAGCCGGACGCGGAGAAGCCGTAGCCGGGCGCGGCCAGGTCGCTCGCGACGACCGAGGTGGCGAGGATCTGCTTGTCCACGCCCTCGGTGCGGTCGTCGTCGGCCTCCAGGATCACGCTGTGCACACCGGCGGTGCGCGGCTTGGCCTGGATCTTGACGGTGACCGGCTTGTTCAGCGGAAGGTCGACCTCGTCGTCGCCGAGGATCCGGAAGGTGCCGTCGTTGTACTTCAGCTCCAGCTCGTGCTCGATGGCCCGGTTCGGGCCGGTCGTGCGCGTGATGGTGACGTCGTAGACCTTCTTCTGGCCGACCTTGAGGCCGCCCTCACGGTCGTACACACCGGTGCCGGTGTGCGGGGCCGGGAAGATCGCGGTGTCGACCGGAGCCTCGACCTTGTACTCGTGCGCCGTGGCGCCGTCCTTGATCGACTCCCAGGCCTCGTTGATGTCGATCAGACCCGAGCCCTGCTCGTGCGCCTTGACGCCGGAGATCCGCTTCGCGGTCGAGGTGAGCGCGGTGCGCAGGGTGAGCGGCGAGAGCTCGATGCGCTTCTGCTTCGCGGCGGAGAGCAGCAGCGCGCTCGCGCCCGCGACCTGCGGGGAGGACATCGAGGTGCCGTTGAGCATCCCGTAACCGGCGGGCAGCTCGTAGCCGGCCTCGGGCACGCCGGAGCCGGCCTGCCAGGTCGGGATGGTGTTCACGGCCGAGCCCGGACCGGTGATGGTCGGGGTGAAGCCGCCGTCCTCACGCGGGCCGCGCGAGGAGAAGGGGAACATGGCGTACTTCGCCTTGACGGCCGAGCCGTAGTTGGCGGCCCAGGTCGACTTGGAGACGGCGGCGCCGACCGAGATGACCTTGTCGGCCAGGCCGGGGTCGCCGATCGTGTTGATGCCCGGACCGGAGTTGCCGGCCGAGATCACCAGCTGCACGCCGTACTGGTCGATCAGACGCGTGTAGAGGCGGGCGCGGACGTTGTCGCCGTCGTTCTGCGCGGGCAGACCGCCGATCGACATGTTGACGATGTCGACGCCACGGTTGACGACGAGGTCCGTCATGCCCTCGGTGAGGGCGGTGTTGGTGCAGCCGCCGGTCCAGGTGCACGCGCGCGAGGAGACGATCTTCGCGCCGGGCGCCGCGCCGTTCATCCGGCCGCCGAAGAGGCCCTTGGCGGCGGTGATGCCGGCGACGTGCGTGCCGTGGGCGGACTCGACGATACCGATGTTGACGAAGTCGCGCTTCTGGCCGACCCAGGTCCCGCCCAGCGGGTCCATCGGGACGTCCTTGCGGATCTCGACGACGAACGGCGTCTTCTCGACGACCTCGGTGTCCGGGTTGTCGGTACCGAAGTAGCCGATCCGGTGCCCGTCCTTGTACGGCTTCATCGGCGCGTTGTCCGTGAAGTCGTTGTTCTGGTCGGTGTCGACGCGGACGGTTCCGGCGGCCGGGTCGTACAGCATGCCGAAGACGTCGGTGGTGTCGCCGTCACGGTTGATGTCACCGGCCGGGTCGCCGCCCGCGGTGATCGCCTCGCTGAAGCGGCTCCACTGGTACGAGCCCGCGGGCGCCTTCCAGGACTGCGAGGCGGCCGTGAAGACCGGGCCCGCGACCGGGGTGATCTGGGCGCGCCAGGTGGCGTCGCCCTCGGTCAGCGGGTCGGTGGCGGTGACCCAGTCGACGATCTTGCGCTCGCCGGTGGTGGTCTTCTGCAGCGCCGGGTGGCCGAGGTCGACACCGGAGTCGAGGATGCCGATGGTCACGCCGCGGCCGTCGGCCTTGCGGTGGTCCTCGACGAACTCGACGGCACCCGTCTCGTGCGACGGGTTGTACGGGTTCTTGGCCGGGGTCTTCCTGCTCGGCGCCGGGTACGTCCGCGTGACGGTCGTGCCCTCGACGGCGCCGGTGGTGCCCGCGTCCGGGGTCGGGTCGTCCAGCTTGATCTCGGCCTGGAGGTCGATCGACTGGACGGAGGAGAGCCTGGTGGCCGCCTTGATCGCGGCCTTCGCCTTGGCGGTCGGGAGGGTGGCGCGGACGTAGCCGAGCTTGTCGTTCTGCTTGCCGACCGAGGCGCCCTGGACGGCGTCGAGCTGGCCGGCGACCTGCTCGGTGGAGCCGGGGGCGGTGGCGACGAGGATCGTGACGTTCTTCTCGCCGGCGGCCTCGGCCTCGGTGAGGCGCTGGGCGTCCGTCGGGCCGAGCTTGTCGGCGGAGTCGGAGGACTTGACCGGAGGAGTGGTCGCCGGGTCTTCGGCGGCCAGGACCGGCGCGGCACCGGCCGCGATGAGAGCGGTCACGAGTCCGGCGGCCGCCGCGATGCGGGCGGCCCGTCTGTGTCCGGAGGTCGAGCGCCCGGGTATGGAGCTCTGAGATTCGGGGGTGGTCATTTACATCCCTGTTTGTGAAAGAAGAGGGTCCGGATTTCGGTACCGGATGACCGCTCAGCCTTTCGCAAGTGACAGGGGTTTGTGGAGAGTTGTCAGGTGGCGGGATGTGCTGATGGCGCACATCCGCCACCACGCGGTGTGCGCCATCGGGAACGAATCGCCCTCAAGTGGGGCGAGTTGGCCGGTCGGTTAGTTTTCCTTTGTACGAGCGTAGTGGCGCGACGCCTTGGCCCGGTTGCCGCAGATCGCCATCGAGCACCAGCGCCGGGTGCCGTTCCGTGAGGTGTCGAAGAAGTGCAGGATGCACGCCTCGTGGGCGCAGGACCGGATCCGGTCCGGTGCGGTGCGCAGCAGGTCCAGGTAGTCGCGGGCCGCCGTCCAGCCCGGACCCCAGGCGGCGTCCGTGAACTCGGGCAGCTCGCCCGGACCCTCGGGGGTGAGGGTGGCGCGGATGCGGCCGTGGCCGAGCACGGCGTCGACGCGGGCGGTGGCGGCGGGGTCGCCGGGCCGGTCGACGAGGCCGGCGAGGGCGTCACGTGCGGCCAGTGTGTGGCGGAGCGTCGTCGCGTCGGCGGTGAAGCGCCCGTCGAGGCCGTTGGCGCGGAGCCAGACGGCGAGCCCCTCGGTGTCCGTGAGGAGATCCTGGCGCACGCCGTCCAGCATCCAGCGGGTGTTGAGCAGGTCGAGGGAGACGGGTTCGCCGACCAGGGGGCGCGGGTCGGAAACGGTCATGGCGGACACCCTCCTCGTAGAACTAACCCCTCAAGATTACGTGACTGGTTGCATGGTCGCTTTCTAACCTCTAATGTCTCTCTCAGAGGTTAGTACTCGCCATGTCGAGAAGGGAACCGTCATGTCGGCGATCGGAACGCTGGTCACCAACCACATCGGGCTCAACGTCACGGACCTGGAGCGCTCGCTCGACTTCTACGGGAACGTGCTGGGCTTCGAGGTGCTCGGCGAGGGCAAGGAGGACGGGCGGCGGTACGCGTTCCTCGGCCAGGGGGGCAAGCTCGTCGTCACGCTCTGGCAGCAGGCGGAGGGCGGGTACGACTCCGGCCGTGCGGGCCTGCACCACCTCGCCTTCGAGGCCGAGTCGATCGAGCGGGTCAAGGCGGCCGAAAGGGCCCTGAAGGAGCGGGGCACCGAGTTCGCCTACGAGGGCGTGGTCCCCCACTCCGAGGGCGGCTCCTCGGGCGGCATCTTCTTCCACGACCCGGACGGCACCCGCCTGGAGATCTTCGCCCCCACGGGTGCGGAAGGTGCGGAGGCTCCCACCGAGGGGGCTCCCACCTGCGGTTTCTTCTAGGTAACCCAGGCTGTGGGCATCGTTTCGCAGGCCTGGGGGCACCCCCGGCGAAGCCTGCGGGATTGGTGGGCACAGCCACGAACGCGCTGCCCGAGCCGGGGGCCCGCACC
>NZ_JBHUYJ010000029.1:37670-61322 GCF_042668715.1 Streptomyces sp. NPDC057271 | reverse complement strand
TGGGGGGTTTGGGGGACCTCGGGGGGGGGTTGGGGGGGGGGGGAGGGAACAGCAGGAGTGTGTTTCCTCGGTCGGGTCCCCCCCCCCTTTTCCCCCTCTCTCTCCCGCCACACGAAAGGCCCTTGACCATGGACCCGTACAACCCCGGCTCCCGAGCGGTCCAGGATCGCGTAGGCGTACGCGACGTCGCCGCCCACGTGGGCCGCTCCATCGGAACCGGCATCCGCCCCATCGCCGCCGCCTTCCTCGAACTCCAGCCCATGCTCGTGCTCGCCGCGGCGGACGGCGACGGGCAGCTCTGGAGCACCCTCCTCACCGGCGCACCCGGCTTCGCCCGGGCCACCGGCCCGCACACGATCTCGGTGGCCGCGCCGCCCCCGGCCCCCGGCCCCACCCCCGTCGGGACGATCGCCCTCGACCCCCGCACCCGTCGCCGTATGCGCCTCAACGGCGTCGCCCGCCCAAGCCCGCGCGGCTTCACCGTCGAGGCGGAACAGGTCTTCTCCAACTGCCCGAAGTACCTCCAGAAGCGCGAGCTGTACGCGCCCGACCACACCACCCCGCCCGGCGACCCGCTCCACGGCACCGCGCTCACCCCCGCCCAGGAGCGGTTCGTGCGCGCCGCCGACACCTTCTTCATCGCGACCACCGCCCCCGACGGCGTGGACGCGAGCCACCGCGGCGGCAACCCCGGCTTCGTCCAGGTCGACGCGCCCACCGAGCTGAGCTGGCGGGACTATCCCGGCAACGCCATGTTCCTGACCCTCGGCAACCTGGAGACCGACGACCGCGCCGGGCTGCTCTTCGTCGACTGGCGGACCGGCATGACGCTCCAGCTCTCCGGCACGGCACACACCGACTACGGCCCCGACGGCGTCCGCCTCACCCGGTTCCAGGTCCGGCGGACCGTCGAGATCCCGTCCGGGAGCCCGCTGCGCTGGTCGGAGCCGGAGTACTCGCCCGCCAACCCGCCCCTTCCACAGGACCCCGCATGACCACAGCCGCCCCCGCCCGGCCCCGTCCCCGGGTCGTCGCCCTGGCGACCACCGTCAGCGTCACCGCCCTGCTCGCCCTGGCCGCCCTCGGCACCGTCCTCCACCAGCCCCTGCTGATTCCGCCCCTCGCGGCCAGCATGGCGCTGGTGGCCGGCGCCCCCGACCTGCCGCTCGCCCAGCCCCGCTCGGTCGTCGGCGGCCAGCTCCTCTCCGCGCTCACCGGCTTCTCCGTCCTCCTCGTCACCGGTCCCACCCTCTGGGGCGCCGCCCTCTCCGGCGGTCTTGCGCTCGGCGTCATGATGGCCGCCCGCACCCCGCACTCGCCCGCCGCCGCCACGGCGGTGATCGTCACCCTCCAGAATCCGCCGTTCTGGACCTTCCTCGCCCTGCTCGCCCTCGCGAGCCTCCTGCTCGTCGCCGTCGGTCTCGCGGGCGCCCGGACAACCGGGCGGACATACCCCGTGTACTGGTTCTAACCTCGGCTCATGAAGCAGGAGTTGAGGGTGGCGGCCTACGCCGTGTGTGTCCGTGACGACGAGATACTCCTCGCCCGCTGGGTGGACAGCGCCGGGGAGAGGCGATGGACCCTGCCGGGCGGCGGGATGGACCACGGCGAGGAGCCGGTCGCCACCGTCGTCCGCGAGGTCGAGGAAGAGACGGGATACCTCACCGAGCCGGTCGCCCTCCTCGGCATCGACTCCATCCGGCGCGGCTGGATCCGCCGGTTCGCCGGCCCCGGCGACTTCCACGGCCTGCGGATCATCTACGAGAGCCGGATCACGGGAGGCTCCCTGCGTAACGAGACCGGCGGCTCCACCGACCTCGCCTCCTGGCACCCGCTCGCCTCCGTCCAGGACCTCACCCGTGTCGAACTCGTCGACATCGGACTGCAGTTGTGGTGTGAACGCCCGCCCGTCGGCCGCTCCAGCCTCGCCGATCCCGCGAACGGCTGAATTCCGCTCAACCACCGAGACCCGCTCAACCGCCCCGCCCGCCGCCGGGGTCCCCTCCCGTGACCGCAGGACGCACACGATCACAGGGGACCCCGCATGACATCCGTACGCGCCGCCCGCACCGCACTCGCCGCCACCGCCGTGGCCGCCCTCACCGCCGGAGCGCTCGCCGCGCCCGCCGTCGCGGCCACCGCACCGAAGAAGCCGGACCACACCGCCACCCAGCGGGCCCTCGACGCGGCGGTCGAGGAGGGTGTGCCGGGCGCCGTCGCCCAGGCCCGGACCGGTCGCGGCTCCTGGACCGGGACCGCCGGCGAACGTGGGGGCGAGGACCGCTACCGGGTCGGCTCCATCACCAAGACCTTCGTGGCGACCGTCCTCCTCCAGCTCCAGGCCGAGGACCGGCTCGACCTCGACGACCCCGTCGAGAAGTGGCTGCCGGGCGTGGTCCGCGGGAACGGCCACGACGGCCGCACGGTCACCGTCCGCCAGCTCCTCAACCACACCAGCGGCATCTACGACGTCACCTCCGACGCCGGTTTCCAGCAGAAGGTCTTCGGTCCGGACTTCCTGGAGAACCGCTACGACACCTGGACCCCGGAACAGCTCGTCGCGGTCGCGATGACCCACGCACCGGACTTCGCGCCCGGCACCGACTGGAGCTACTCCAACACCAACTACGTCCTCGCCGGCATGGTGATCGAGAAGGCGGCCGGCCGCCCGTACGGCAAGGAGGTCGAGCGGCGGATCATCAAGCCGCTGAAGCTGCGCGCCACCAGCGTGCCCGGCACCACCTCGACGATGCCGGAGCCGAGTTCACGGGCGTACTCGAAGCTCTCCCGGGACCCGAACGCGACGACGGTCCACGACGTCACCGAGCTGAACCCGTCCCTCGCCCACGCGGCGGGCGAGATGATCTCCGACTCCAACGATCTGCAGACCTTCTACCGGGCCCTGCTCAAGGGGAAGTTGCTGCCGAGGGCCGAGATGCGCGAGATGACGCGCGCGGTGCCGGTCGGCGCCGAGGCGCCGGAGCTCTCCTACGGCCTCGGGCTGATGCGGGCGAAGCTGAGCTGCGGCAAGGAGGTGTGGGGCCACGGCGGCGGCATCCACGGCTCCTCCTCGCAGGCCGTCGCCACCCGCGACGGCGGTCACTCGCTCGCCATGAACTTCAACGCCGACTGGGCGGGGGACAGCCAGAGCGTCGTCGAGGCCGAGTTCTGCGGCCGGGGCTGACACCTCACCGGGGCAGGACGACGACGTACGCGGCGGGCTTCCGGTCCGTCGCGGCCATCAGGGCCGTACGGACCACGGTGGCCTGCTGGTCCATCGCCTCGCGCAGCTTGCGCGGGGTGATGTGGACGACCGTGATGCCGAGCCGCTCCAGGTGCTCGCGCTTACGGGTGTACTCCGACCACAGCGCGTCGTCGTCCTGCCGGGGCGCCCGGGTGTCCAGCTCCACCGCCACCGCCTGGTCCGGCCAGTAGGCGTCCAGACCGCCGAGGTGCGGACCGCCCGGCAGCCGCAGATCCACGTTCCACAGGGGGTCGGGCAGGGCGAACTCCCGCACCATCTCGTAGAGCCGCTCCTCCGCGATGCTCCGGCCCTCCGCGAGCAGCGAGTCGACCGCGTCCACCACGTGCGGCCGGTTCAGCAGCCGAGCTCGGTTCAACTCCCTTACCACCGCACCGGGTTCGCAGTGGCCACCGCGCACGGCCTCGGTGAGCAGCCGGCGCACCACGCTCGCGTCGTTCAGGCCGGACACCGCGTCGGCAAGGGCGCGGGCGACCGGCGCGACGGGCACCCCGGCGATGTCCAGCGGCTCGTGCGAATCCTGGGCGCCCACCACCCGCACCCAGCCGGTGGAGCGCAGCCTGCGCGTGCGGGGGACCAGCACGTCGATCCGGTCCACTCCGGTCAGGGGGGGAGCGGAGGAGAAGCGGTGCAGGGCGAGCGCGGCGAGACCGGTGATCATCGCCTCGGGGCCCTGGCCGGCCGGTACGGCGCCGGGGCGGGCGGCGTGGAGCAGCGCGGCCCGCAGACGGTCCTCGCTGGTGGGCTGCCCGGGGCTGAGCAGGAAGACGCCGGGCAGGATCTGCTGCCACTCGCCGCCCGGCCGGCAGTGCGCGGCGATGTCGGCACCGGACAGCCCCCGCTCCCGCAACTGGGTGGTGGACGCGACGCGTTGGCGCTCGTCGGTCAGGGCGGGGAGGGGGAGGGGCCGGGGGGTGATGGGGGTGTTGTGGTTCATGCTGGGGGTCTTCCGCTCCCCGGCCCCCCGCTAACCGCTGTTACACGCACGTCGCCAAACCGGGACATCCTCGTCCTAAAGTACGCGCGTTCGACTGCCGACTATGCACGACCGCGGGGCGCAGGACGGGCAGCCGTTCCGCATGGGAACGACTGCCCACAGGGTGTTACGCGGTCCCGTCGCACGCCTGCGCGCGCAGTGCGCGCGCCAGGTCGTCGCGGCCCTCCAGGACCAGGCGGCGCAGTGCCGGCGCGGCCGCCTCGTGGGCGGCGAGCCACGTGTCCGTGGAGGCCAGGGCCTCCTCGCCGTGGAGCGCCGGGAACAGCCCCCGAACCACGTCCATGCCGATCTGGATCGAACGCTCCGCCCACACCCGCTCGATCACCGCGAAGTACTTCTGCGCGTACGGCGCGATCAGCTCACGCTGCGAAGGCTGGACGAAGCCCGCGATGGTCGCCTCCACCAGCGCGTTCGACAGCGCGTCCGACTCGACGACCTGCGCCCAGGCCTGGGCCTTGACCGCCGCCGACGGCCTGGCGGCCAGACAGCGGACCTGGTGGCGCTTGCCGGTCGCCGTGTCGTCGAGGGTCAGCTCCTCGGCGATCCGGGCCTCGTCCGCCCGGCCGTGCGCGGCGAGCGGCTCCAGGAACGACCAGCGCAGCTCCTGGTCGACGTCCAGACCGTCGATCTTGGCCGTGCCGTCGAGCAGGCCTTCAAGGAGCTGGAAGTCCGCGTCCGAGGCTGCGGACGCCGCGAAGAACCGCGCCCAGGTCAGCTGGTGCTCACTGCCCGGAGCGGCAAGCCGCAGCTCCCGCAGCCCGCCCTCGGCGAGCAGCCGGCCGCCCTCGGCGCGCCACTTCGGCGCCGCGAAGTTCGTGACCGCCGAGCGCGCCCAGGCGTGCACCATCTGGAGGACGCCGATGTCCGTCTCACGGCCCGTGAAGTCGAGGGCGACCGCCACGAAGTCCCGGGCCGGCATCAGGCCGTCCCGCGTCAGGTTCCACAGCGCCGACCAGGACAGCGCCCGTGCCAGAGGGTCCGTGATGTCGCCCAGGTGCGCCCGCAGTGTCGCGAGCGAGCCGTCGTCGAAGCGGACCTTGCAGTAGGTGAGGTCGTCGTCGTTGACGAGGACCAGGTCCGGCCGCTCCGCCCCCGCGAGCCCGGCCACGACCGTCCGCTCGCCGACGACGTCGGCCTCGGCCCGCGCGTACCGCGCGAGTTCGCCCTCCGCCGAGAGCCGGTAGAGGCCGACGGCCACCCGGTGCGGGCGGAGCTCGTCGCCGGCCTGGACCACGGCAAGCTCCGTGATCCGGCCCTCCGCGTCGTACGTCACCTCCGGCGTCAGCGTGTTGACGCCCGAGGTCTGGAGCCAGGAGCGCGACCACGCCTTCATGTCACGCCCGGAGGTCTCCTCCAGTACGGACAGCAGATCGGTCAGGCGCGTGTTCCCGTACGCGTGGCGCTTGAAGTAGCGCCGCGCGCCCTCCAGGAAAGCGTCCCGGCCCGCGTAGGCCACGAGCTGCTTCAGCACGGAGGCGCCCTTGGCGTACGTGATGCCGTCGAAGTTCAGCTTGGCGTCCTCCAGGTCACGGATGTCGGCCGTGATCGGGTGGGTGGATGGCAGCTGGTCGGCGCGGTACGCCCAGGACTTGCGGTTGTTGGCGAACGTCACCCAGCTGTTGGTGAAGCGGGTCGCCTCGGCCAGCGAGAAGGAACCCATGAAGTCGGCGAAGGACTCCTTCAGCCACAGGTCGTCCCACCACACCATGGTGACGAGATCGCCGAACCACATGTGCGCCATCTCGTGCAGGATGACGTTCGCACGGCGCTCGTACGCGGCCTGGGTGACCTTGCCCCGGTAGATGTACTCCTCGCGGAAGGTCACCATGCCCGGGTTCTCCATCGCGCCGAGGTTGTACTCGGGGACGAAGGCCTGGTCATACTTCCCGAAGGGGTACGGGTAGTCGAAGTTGTCGTGGAAGAAGTCGAACCCCTGCTTGGTGATCAGGAAGACGTCGTCCGCGTCGAAGTGCCTGGCGAGCCCCTTGCGGCACATCGCGCCGAGCGGGATCTCCAGCTCGGTCCCGTCGGCCAGCGCGCGCCGGTAGGTGTCCGTCACGTAGTGGTACGGGCCGGCGACGACGCAGGTGATGTACGTCGAGATCGGCGCCGTCTCCGCGAAGCGCCACACGCCCTGCGCGTCCTGCTCCCCGGCGCCGTTGCTCCACACCGTCCAGCCCTCGGGCGCGGTCACCGAGAAGAGGTGCGGGGCCTTCAGGTCGGGCTGCTCGAAGGTGGCGTACACCCGGCGGGCGTCGGCCGGCTCGTACTGCGTGTAGAGGTAGACCTCGCCGTCCTCCGGGTCGACGAAGCGGTGCATGCCCTCGCCCGTCCGGCTGTAGGCGCACTGGGCGTCCACCACCAGGACGTTCTCGTCCGCCAGGCCGTCCAGGGCGATGCGGGCACCGTCGAAGACGGCGGCCGGGTCGAGCGCGCGGCCGTTCAGCTCCACCGAGGTGACGGCGGGCGCGATCAGATCGACGAAGGTGGCCGTGCCCGTACCCCTACGACGGAACCGGATGGTCGTCACCGAGCGGAAGGTGCGGACCTTCCCCCCGCCTTCGGCGGGGGCGCCCCCATCGCCGGCCTCCCCGACCGCCGAGCGCAGGTCCAGCGCGACCTCGTACCCGTCGACGGACAACAGCGCGGCCCGCTCGCGGGCCTCGTCGCGGGACAGATTCTCTCCGGGCACGGTCACTCCTTCGTGGCTCGTTCGAAACAGCACCGATCCTCCCATGTGGAGCTGACACGCGACATGTGGGAATGCCCTGACCGGCCGGGGCGTTCCTTTTCCGGCGCATAGACAGACGTCCCTGAGGAGTGACATGTCCGAGAGCAGGACCACCGCCGACTTCTGGTTCGACCCGCTGTGCCCCTGGGCCTGGATGACCTCCCGCTGGATGCTGGAGGTGGAGAAGGTCCGCCCGGTCGACGTCCGGTGGAAGGTGATGAGCCTGGCGGTCCTCAACGAGGACAAGCTGGACGAGCTTCCGGCCGAGTACCGCGACATGCTGGAGACCAAGGCCTGGGGCCCGGTCCGCGTGGTGACAGCGGCCCGGCAGCAGCACGGCGACGAGGTCGTCGGCAGGCTCTACACCGCGCTCGGCACCCGCTTCCACAACAACGGCGAGGGCCCGACGCGCGAGGCGATCACGGCGGCCCTCGCGGACGTCGGTCTGCCGGCCGACCTCGCGGACTACGCCGACAAGGACACGTACGACGCCGAGCTGCGCGCCTCCCACAAGGAGGGCATCGACAAGGTCGGCCAGGACGTCGGCACGCCGGTCATATCCGTCCCCGGCGCGGACGGCGACGAGGTCGCCTTCTTCGGCCCGGTCGTCACCCCGACCCCGCGTGGTGAGGCGGCGGCCCGGCTCTGGGACGGCACGCTGCTCGTGGCGGCGACGCCCGGCTTCTACGAGATCAAGCGCACGCGGACGGCGGCGCCGAGCTTCGAGTAGGACGGCCGTCCGTACGGGCGGGCCCCCGCGGTTCACGTCACCGCGGGGGCCCGCCCTTCTTCCGCCTGCCCGGTGAAGGTTGAGAAGACGATCACGAGCAGGACGTTCCTCAGATGCCGATGAGCGGGGTGCGCCCCTTGGCGTCCGTGTAGCGCTTCTGCACGTCCTGCCAGTTGACGACCTGCCACATGGCCTCGATGAAGTCCACCTTCTGGTTCTTGTACTGCAGGTAGAAGGCGTGCTCCCAGGCGTCGAAGACGAGGACCGGGATCGAGCCCTGGCCGACGTTGCCCTGGTGGTCGTAGACCTGCTCGACGATCAGCCGGCCGCTGATCGGCTCGTACGCGAGGACACCCCAGCCGGAGCCCTGGGTGGTCGCGGAGGCCTTGGTCAGCTGGGACTTGAACCTGGCGAAGGAACCGAAGGACTCGGTGATCGCGTCGGCGAGGTCGCCCACGCCGTCGGCCGCGAGCGGCTCGCCACCGCCGCCGTTCTTCGGGCTGTCCATGTTGTTCCAGTAGATGGAGTGCAGGATGTGGCCGGAGAGGTGGAACGCGAGGTTCTTCTCCAGGCCGTTGATCGAGCCCCACTGCTCGTTGTCGCGCGCCTCTTCCAGCTGCTCAAGGGTGTCGTTGGCGCCCTTGACGTACGCGGCGTGGTGCTTGTCGTGGTGCAGCTCGATGATCTGGGGGTTGATCACCGGCTCCAGAGCCGCGTAGTCGTACGGCAGTTCCGGAAGGGTGTAGATCGCCATGTGCCGAGCCTCTCGCTGCTTCTGAGTTATTGCAACCTCTATGCAAGTGCAGGCTAACAGCAGGAGTGTCGAAAGTTGATCAGTCCTTCGGCCGGGGACCCGTGGCGCGAAGAGCCCGGGAACGCGGAACGCCCGGACCGCGGGAGCGGTCCGGGCGTTCCGGCGAGACGGGAAGCGGTGTCAGGCCTCAGGCGTCGGGCGGGCCGCCCCCGCCTTCTGGCGGACGAGGCCGATGACGGCCAGCACCACGGTCATGGCGCCCGTCGCGTACAGCTGCACGCGGGTGCCCTCCTCGCGGGCCATCAGGAAGAAGATCACGGCCATGCCGGCCAGTGCCACCCACGTGAGGTACGGGAAGGCCCACATGCGCACGACCAGCTTCTCGGGCGCCTCGCGCTCCAGGCGGCGGCGCAGCACCAGCTGCGAGGCCGCGATGAAGATCCAGACGACCAGGATCACGCCGCCGATCATGTTCAGCAGCCAGGGGAAGATCGTCTCGGGGGACCAGTAGTTGAGGCCCACGCAGACGAAGCCGAAGAAGCAGGACGCGAGTACGGCGAAGCGCGGCACACCGCCGGAGACCGTGCCCAGCGCCTTCGGGCCGAGCCCCCGCTTGACCAGGGAGAAGGCGATGCGGGAGGCGCCGTAGATGTTGGCGTTCATCGCGGACAGCAGGGCGATGAGCACCACGACGTTCATGATCTGGCCGGCGCCCGGGATGCCCAGCTGGTCGAGGGCGGCGACGTACGGGCCCTTCTCGGCGACCGCCTTGTCGTTCCACGGGACCAGCGTGACGATGACCGCCATCGAGCCGATGTAGAAGAGCGAGATGCGCCACATCGCGGTGCGCACGGCCTTGGCGACACCCCGGACGGGGTCCTCGGACTCGGCGGCGGCGATGGTGACCGTCTCCATGCCGCCGTACGAGAACACCGAGGCGAGCAGGCCGATGACCAGGCCCTCGCTTCCGTTCGGCAGGAGTCCGCCCTCACCGAAGAGGTTGGCCGTGCCGGGGGAGTCCGTGCCGGGCAGGACGCCCAGGATCGCGAGCACGCCGAGGCCGAGGAAGAGGGCGATCGCGCCGACCTTGAGGGCGGCGAACCAGAACTCGAACTCGCCGAAGTTCTTCACCGCTGCCAGGTTGGCGCCGCAGAAGAGCAGCATGAAGAGCGCGACCCAGGCCCACTCGGGCGTACCGGGCAGCCAGCCGGTGACGATCTTCGCCGCGCCGATGCCCTCCAGGCCCACGGCGACGCTGAGCAGCACCCAGAACGACCAGCCGGCGGTGAATCCGGCCCAGGAGCCGAAGGCCCGCTCCGCGTGGGAGGAGAAGGAGCCGGAGGACGGGTACGCGGCCGACATCTCGCCCAGCATGCGCATCACCAGCATGACGAGCAGGCCGGACAGTGTGTACGCGAGGACGATGGACGGGCCGGCGGCGGCGATGCCGGCGCCGGAGCCGACGAAGAGGCCGGCGCCGATGACGCCGCCGAGGGCGATCATCGAGAGGTGGCGCTGCTTGAGCCCGTGCGAGAGCGTCGCCGAGTCGTCCTTGCGGTCGACAGGCGCGGGCGCGGTGGTCCGGGACATGAACCAGCCCTGTTCGGGGAGGAGGCGGGGGACGCGCCACAGTCTGTGGGTGCGTCCGCTGACAGGTGACGCATGTCCGCTATACGGTCACGAGCTTCACTCAACGTGAAGATCTCGTGTCTTCTCGTGCCCGCCGGTGGATTCGCCGCCCGTGCGCGCCCCTCGGATGCGTCGGCGCCGCCGCTGCCCGCGCCCCTCAGCGCCGCCGGTTCCGCAGCTCCCGCAGACCCGCCACCAGCAGTACGGCACCGGTGGCCGCGCCCGACCACAGCACCTGCGGCCGCGCCCCGTCGTCGGTCAGCATCAGCCCCAGGACCGCCGCCATCGCGGCCAGAGCCGTCCAGGTCAGCCAGGGGAACCCCCACATCCTCAGCGTCAGCAGCTGAGGCGTCTCGCGCTCGATCCGGCGGCGCAGCCGCAACTGCGAGACCGCGATCAGCCCCCAGACGAAGAGGAGCACCGCGCCGACCGCGTTGAGCATGTAGAGGAAGACGGAATCCGGCCACTTCAGATTGAGCAGGACCGAGACGAAGCCGAACGCCACCGAGGCGAGCACCGCCCGGCGCGGCACCCTCCCCCGGACTTCGTCCGGGGGGACCCCCACCCCCGACACCTTCAGCAGCCACTTGGGTGCCTCGCCCCGCTCGGCGAGCGAGAAGACCATCCGAGAGGCGCCGTACAGGTTCGCGTTGAGCGCCGAGAGCAGCGCCACGAAGACCACGATGCTCATGATCTGGCCGGCGGACGGCACTCCGATCGCATCGAGCACCGCGACGTACGGCGACTGGCCCGGCCGCATCGAGGTCCAGGGCAGCAGGGTCACGATGACCAGCATCGAGCCGACGTAGAAGAAGAGGATCCGCCACACGGCGCTGCGCACCGCCCGCGCCACGTTGTGCGCCGGGTCCTCCGACTCGGCGGCCGCGATCGTGACGACCTCCAGGCCGCCGAAGGCGAAGACCACGGCGAGGACACCGGAGACCACCCCACCCCAGCCGTTCGGCAGGAAACCGCCGTCGCCGGTCAGATGGGCCGTCCCCACCGGCTCCGTGTCGGGCAGCCACCCGACGATCGCCAGCGTCCCGAGGGCCAGGAAGAGGACGATCGCGCCGACCTTGAGCGCCGCGAACCAGAACTCGAACTCGCCGAAGTTCTTCACCGCCGCGAGGTTGGCCACGGTGAAGACGATCATGAAGATCAGCACCCAGCCCCACTGCGGGACGCCCGGCACCCAGCCGTGGGCGATCTGCGCCGCGCCCGTCGCCTCCACGGCGAGGACGACGACCAGCAGGAACCAGTACAGCCACCCCACCGAGAAGCCCGCCCAGCGGCCCAGCGCCCGCTCGGCGTGCACCGAGAAGGCGCCCGAGGCCGGCATCGCCGCCGACATCTCGCCGAGCATCCGCATGACGAGCATCGCGAGCGTGCCCGCGATCAGATACGAGAGGACGATGCCGGGCCCCGCGACCGCGATGCCCGCCCCGGAGCCGACGAAGAGCCCGGCCCCGATCACCCCGCCCAGCCCCAGCATCGTCAGATGACGCTGCTTCAGTCCGTGGGAGAGCGGCTCCGGTCCGGTGGCCGGGGGAGCCGGGACGGCAGTCGGTGCGTCGTGCATGAGAGGGCTCGTGCCTTCGGAAGCGTTTATGGAGAACCCACAGTCTCCCTGCTGACCGCCTTCTGGCGCAAAATGCACCTCTTTCCAGCTCCGCGCCGTGACAAGCGTCACGTGGCGCGAGGCATGGACCCCGATCTTTGTCCGATTCCCATGAAACGCTCAACCTCTGCTTTGTGGGCGGCTGATGGTGATCGGGCGTTCACTCCTCGACTACGGTCGATCCGTCCCCGTACCCCTTCACCCCGCGGAGTACCGATGAGCACCGCCGTCGCCCCTGCCCGTTCCCTCCGCTCCCGGACGGTTCTGGCCGACCTGCTGCCGTCCCCCAAGCTCTCGGCTTCGCTCGAGCAGGGAGGCGCCCCCACCCGCGCCCGTGAGATCGCGCTCGTCGTCGGCGGCGCCGCCCTCACCGGCATCGCCGCGCAGATCGCCGTCCCGGTCCCCGGCTCACCCGTCCCGGTCTCCGGCCAGACCTTCGCGGCCCTCCTCGTCGGCACGGCGCTCGGCGCCCGCCGCGGCTTCCTCTCCCTGGCCCTGTACGCGGTCGCCGGCATGGCGGGCGTGCCGTGGTTCGCGCAGGCCACCTCCGGCTACGGGATGCCCTCCTTCGGCTACATCCTCGGCATGCTGCTCGCCGCGACCGTCGTCGGCGCCCTCGCCCGCCGCGGCGCCGACCGCTCGGTGCTCCGCACCGCCGGCGCGATGGTGCTCGGCTCCGCCGTCATCTACGCGGTCGGCGTGCCGTACCTGGCCCTCGCCACCGGGATGACGTTCTCGCAGGCGGTTGCCGTCGGCCTGACCCCGTTCCTGATCGGCGACGCTCTCAAGGCCGCCCTCGCGATGGGTCTGCTGCCGACCGTGTGGAAGGCCGTCGGCCGCAAGGGCTGACGCGGCTCGGCGCCGTTCCGCGCGGTCGAGCGCCGCGTGAGACGGGTCAGCACCGCCTGAAGAGGTTCGCCGGGTCGAGGTTCGACATCAGCCGGGCGAGCCTCTTCCGCGTCTCCGCGTGGTCCAGCCCGTTCACGGAGAACGAAGCCGGTCCGTACTCCTGGCGAAGGCCTTCGGGGCGTCGCCGCGCCGGCCGAGGGAGCAGGCCATCCGGGAGGCGGTGTACAGGCCCGAGTTTCACGCTGTCGGTGGCCTGGGCGACCGCGCGGCGCGGGTCGGACGAGAGGGTGACGATCTCGCGCCCCATGAAGGAGAGGACGACCGTCAGGATGCCGTGAGGATCGCGCCATAGCCGTTGGGCGGAAAGCCGCCGTGCTCGGTGAGGTTGCCCAGCCCGGCGGACGAGGCGTCCGCGCCGGGCAGCACACCGAAGATCGCGAGCCCGCCGACAACGATGAACGCGCCACGGTGACGACCTTGATGCCCGCGAACCGGAGCCCCTGCATTCGGCACCGGGGTGCGGGATGGCCGGAAATGCCGATTCCGGTTCGTCGCGTAAGGGGCGAAGGCCCACACCGACGCGGTCGCAGGCCCCGACCCCGCTGCCCGCCACCCGGGGCGGGCCGTGCCACACTCGGACCATGCGCGTGTACCTCGGTTCCGACCATGCCGGCTTCGAACTCAAGAACCACCTCGTCGAGTGGCTGAAGGCCCACGGCCACGAGCCCGTCGACTGCGGTCCCCACATCTACGACGCCCTGGACGACTACCCGCCGTTCTGCCTGCGTGCCGCCGAGAAGACGGCCGCGGACCCGGACAGCCTGGGCATCGTCATCGGCGGCTCGGGCAACGGCGAGCAGATCGCCGCGAACAAGGTGAAGGGGGTGCGCGCCGCCCTCGCCTGGAGCGAGCAGACCGCCGCCCTCGGCCGCGAGCACAACAACGCCAACGTCGTGTCCATCGGCGGCCGGATGCACACCCAGGAAGAGGCGACGAAGTTCGTCGAGATCTTCCTCTCCACCCCGTACTCCGGTGATGAGCGTCACACCCGCCGGATCGACATGCTCTCCGCCTACGAGACGACCGGCGAGCTCCCTCCGATCCCGGCCCACCACCCGCAGGAGCCCACCGCCTGATGCCCGAGGGGCACACGATCCACCGACTGGCCGCCGACTACCGGGAACGGTTCGGCGGCCGGTCCGTGCGGGTGACCAGCCCGCAGGGCAAGTTCGCCGACTCCGCCGCCCTGCTCGACGGCGCGGTCCTGGACTCCACCGAGGCACACGGCAAGCACCTCTTCCTTGGCTTCCCCGGCGAGGAGTGGGTCCACATCCACCTGGGCCTCTTCGGCAAGGTGAACTTCGGCGACGCCCCCGCGCCGCCGCCCACGGAGACCGTGCGGCTGCGCCTCGCCGACCCCGAGGCCTACGTCGACCTGCGCGGCCCCACCACGTGCGCGCTGATCACCGACGCCGAGAAGCGGGCGATACACGACCGCCTGGGCCCCGACCCGCTCCGCGAGGACGACGACCCGGCCAAGGCCTGGAACCGGATCTCGAAGTCCCGCACGACGATCGCCGCGCTTCTGATGGACCAGAAGGTCATCGCGGGCGTCGGCAACGTGTACCGCGCCGAGGTGCTCTTCCGGCACGGCATCGACCCGTACCGCGCGGGCAGGGACGTCACCCGCCGCGAGTGGGACGCGATCTGGACGGACCTCGTCGCCCTGATGCGCGAAGGCGTCCGCCTGAACCGCATCGACACCGTCCGCCCCGAGCACACCCCGGAGGCGATGGGCCGCCCGCCGCGCGTGGACGACCACGGCGGCGAGGTCTACGTCTACCGCCGGGCCCTCCAGCCCTGCCACGTCTGCGCCGCGGACATCCGCACGGCAGACCTCGCGGCCCGCAACCTCTTCTGGTGCCCGGGCTGCCAACAGCGCTGACGCGCCGCGGCGGTCAGGGGCCCGCGCGCCAGGGGTGCCCGGCTAGAACCCGTGCGGCAGCCACGGCGCCACGGGCGAGCCGAACGCCACCGACGCACGCACCAACGCGCCCCCGTGAAGCTCCCGTACGCGCCCGGCCGCGGCAAGCGAGGCCAGCGAGGTCCCGCCCAGATACGCCGCCCCCAACTCCCGTACGGACAAGGCGATGTCGGCCGCGTCATCGGTACGCGTGCAGGTCGCGCCCGCCGCGTCCCCCCGCAGCCGCCACCTGCCCTCGTTCCACGGGCAGAACGCGTCCGCGACCTCGAACACCACGTCCACCGGCGTCTGGTACGTCCGCGCCTCCAGCGCCGCTCCCACGTCCACCAGACGCAGATGCAGCGAGTCCCGCTGCGTCGGCGAACACCGCCGCAGGTCCGACACCAGGTGCTGCCAGCCGTCGTCCACGGGCCGGCTGTGGAGCCGTACCGACGACGTCAGATCGATCGACCAGAGGAAGCGCCACAGCGCCGCCTCCGCCGCCGGATCCAGCGCCTCCAGATCCTTCACCTGTACGCTGCCCTCCGCTCCGGCGTACGACCACTCCGGCTTGATCGCGTACAGCGCGTACCCCACGACCTCCCCGTCCCGCTCCGCGAGCACGCACTGGCGCGGCGAGGCACCGCCCCGCTCGCTCTCCGGGTCGAGCAACGGCACCTGCTCCCACCCGGGCTGCCGTGCGGTCATCCCGGGCCGCGCCGTGACCCTGCGCGCGTACACCGCCTCGCACGCCCCCGACGCCTTCGCCGGGTCGGCCTGACGCAGCACCACGTCGTCCGTGCCCTCGGGCACCGTCAGCGACACCCGGTTCGTGTCGATCGTCGCCCGCGTCGCATACGTGGCGATGCCGTAGCCGAACCGGCCGTAGATCGCCGGCTCCGAGGCCGTCAACACCGCCAGCGGCTCACCCCACGCCCGTACGTCGTCGAGCTGGCGCCGCATCATCGAGGTGAGGATCCCGCGCCGCCGGTGCGTCGCCGCCACACCCACCATCGTGACGCCCGCAGCCGGCACGAGCGCCCCGCCCGGGACCGAGAGCCGGAACGAGAACGCGCCCGCCGTACCCACGCAGCGCTCGCCGTCCCAGACCCCGATCGAGCGGTCGTACTCGGTCAGCTCCTGCCAGAGCCGACGCTCCTCGGGAGCCTCCGCCACACCGCCGAACGCGAGCTCCAGCATCCCGTACCACTCATCCCACTCGGCCGGGTCCAGTACGCGCATCTCAGTCGTCATATGCCATCGATACCAGCGCGCACCAGCCCGAGGCGACCCGATTTCGCGCGCAATGTCTCAGGGGTCCCCCTGCACGAGGTCCGACCGGGTGGATAGGGTCCAGGCCAATGGGAAGTCGCGTGGGTGTCGCCTCGTACTCGGCCCGGTTGCGCAGGAGCGCACACCGGGTCCGCATCTCCCTGCGTAAATCCGGTGTCGACTACTTCCGGGGCGAGGGCTCCGACTGGGTCGCCTTCGCCGGTCTGCTGCTGACGATCCCGGCCATCACCGTCGGCACCCTCGCCAACCCGGTGTGGTGCGCGCCCGCCGCGCTCGTCCTGCCGATCGTCGCCGGCGGACTGCTGCTGCGTCCCGCGAGCCTGCTCGGGCTGTACGCGGCCGCCGCGGGCGCCCTGATCGTCGAGTCCGTCGTCCTCGGCCCGTACACCCAGGGCCCCTCCCGGGTCACCCCCGGAACGGTCCTGGTCGTCGCCGCCTGCGGGCTCTTCGGGCTGCTCATCGCCCAGTTCAGGGCCCGCGTCGGCGTGCCCTGGCGGCGCGGCGGCACCATGCTCTTCGACCTGCGCGAACGGATCCGGGCGCAGAGCGCGCTGCCCCGGCTCCCCAAGGGCTGGCACCGCGAGATGGCACTCCGCCCGGCCGGCGGCCAGTCCTTCTCGGGCGACTTCGTCGTCGCGGCCCGCACCCACGGCGGCCGGACCCTGGAAGTCCTCCTGACGGACGTCTCCGGCAAGGGCATGGACGCCGGCTCGCGCGCCCTGCTGCTCTCCGGCGCCTTCGGCGGACTGCTCGGCTCGCTGCCGCCGCACGGCTTCCTGCCGGCCGCCAACGGCTATCTGCTGCGCCAGGACTGGGACGAGGGCTTCGCCACCTCCATCCACCTCGTCCTCGACCTGGAGTCGGGCGACTACGAACTCCTCTCCGCCGGCCATCTGCCCGCGCTGCAGCTCCACGCCGGCAGCGGCCGCTGGGAGGAGAAGTCGGGCGACGGCCCGCTGCTCGGCGTCTACGACGGCGCCGAGTTCCACCCCGTCAAGGGCTCGCTCCAGCCCGGCGACGTCCTGATGCTCTTCACCGACGGACTCGTCGAGGCCGCCGACCGGGACATCGCCGAGGGCATCGACCGCCTCACCGGCGAGGCCGACCGCTATGTCGCCTCGGGCTTCGAGGGCGCGGCCTGGCACCTCATCGAGGCCTGCGCCAAGGACGTCAACGACGACCGCGCGCTGCTCCTCATCAGCCGCCAGACCTGAGATCCCCGGAACGAGGGCGGGGCCCCTGGCCGCCCTCGCCCCGATGACGAACGGCCCGACCGGCGAGGACCCCTGCGTCCCGCCGCTTCGTCACGGCACCTCCGCGTGCGCCGTCGCGCCCTCGGCCCGACAGCCACGAACCTGCCCGCCCCGCCCCTCGCCCCGCGCCGCCCCGCCTCGCGCCCCGCCCCGCCTCGCGCCCCGCGCCGCCTCGCGCCTCGCGCCGCCTCGCGCCTCGCGCCGCCTCGCGCCTCGCGCCGTAGAGTCGGCGCCATGCCTCATCCCACCCTCGCCCAGGTCGAGTCCCTCGCCGTCGCGGCCCACGACGGCCAGACCGACAAGGCGGGCCGGCCGTACGCCGAGCATCTGCGAGCGGTGGCCGAGGGGGTACGGGCCCGGGGCGGCAGCGAGGAACAGATCGCGGCGGCCTGGCTGCACGACGCCGTCGAGGACGACGCGCTCTCTCGCGAGTGGCTGGAATCGGCCGAACTCCCTCGCGCAGTCAAGGACATGGTCCTCGCCCTCACCAAGCGTCCGGGCGAGGACCTGGAGTCCTACACCGGTCGGATCCTCCTGGTCCCCGGCGCCCTGCTCGTCAAGGAGGCCGACCTCGCGCACAACGCCGACCCGGCCCGCCTCGCCGCTCTCGACGAGCCGACCCGGACCAGGCTGACCGCGAAGTACGCCACCGTCCGCGGGCTGCTCGGCCTCTCCGCCCGCTGAGCCCACCCACGACGATCAGGACGAAACCACGGCGGTTGGCTCGATTCCTACGCCGACGATTCGTCACCTGGCGTCGGTGGGCAAGAAGTTGGTGGCACGATGGATGCAGCGGGGGTGTTCTGTGACGTGCGCTCCCGGGCGGCAAGGTGGGACCGACCGAGGGTGTGATCAGTTGTGGCCATTTCGCTATCTGTGGTGCTGCTGTTGGCGATCATCCTGGTGGTGCTGATCCGCGGCGGAAACCTGAAGGGCGGCCCGGCCGTCGTCGCGGTGCTCTTCGGCTTCTTCCTCGCCTCCACGGGCATGGCCGACGACATCCAGCGCTTCCTCGACTCGATAACGCAGACCGTGGGCTCGATCAAGTTCTGAGCCGACGTCCGGCGCCCGCCGTCCGGGCGGCGACAGCGGACCCCGCGCGGCTCAGGCCGTCTTCGCGGCGGTCCGCTTCGTCCGTGTGCGCTTGGCGGGCGCGGCCTTCCGGCTCCGGACGGGCTTCTCCGCCGCCGAGGGTGCCTCCGAGGACGCCGGCGCCGAGGCCCTCCGGTGCCGTCCCGTCGGCCAGGTGAACTCGATCTCCAGCTCGATCTCCCCGTCGCTCACCTCGAACTCCACCTCGCTGCGGACGTCGTCGGGGATCCGCAGACTCAGCGTGCCGGAGCCGAACTGCAGCTCCGCCTCCCCGCCCTTCCGCAGCGCGTCCGCGAGCGCGGTCAGCTGATCCGCCGCCTCGATCCGGGACAGCGAGCGCTTCTGCTCGAACTTCAGATCCTTCACGGCCGCCTCCGGTACGACGGAAACAGAGGGCACACAGGGACACGGCCCATTCTGCGGCCGCACGGCGGATCCGGCATCGGGAACGCATCAGGGCCAGGACGGAGGATAATCCTCTGACCTGGCCCTGAGCCATGAAGAGCGGGCGACGGGAATCGAACCCGCGTAGCTAGTTTGGAAGACTAGGGCTCTACCATTGAGCTACGCCCGCAAAGGTCGCGCCGCAGGTCACGAGGGCCGCGGCACGGACAGCATCGTAGCGGGTCCCGGGCGGTCCCCGCACACCCCTTGTAAGAGGGGACGTCGCACTGTCTCCGTACATGTACCCTACGTGTCGCACCGACGGGGTGTGGCGCAGCTTGGTAGCGCGTCCGCTTTGGGAGCGGAAGGCCGTGGGTTCAAATCCCGCCACCCCGACCATCAAGATCACGGATCACAAGATCGCGTTGTGGGCCTCATCCCGCTTGCGGTTACTATGCAAGCTGCGTGCCCGTGTGTCTCTCTGACCGGGCCGATCGGCCGGAACCGCCACCAAGCGGCACCGGCAGAATCCAAGAATCAGCCACCAAGGAGACCGAACCGTGAAGAGCGCCGTGGAGACCCTGAACCCGACCCGGGTTCGGCTCACTGTCGAGGTGCCCTTCGAGGAGCTCAAGGACAGCCTCGACGCGGCGTACAAGAAGATCAACCAGCAGGTCACGGTCAAGGGCTTCCGCAAGGGCAAGATCCCGGCTCGTGTGATCGACCAGCGGTTCGGTCGTGGTGCGGTGCTGGAAGAGGCCGTCAACGACGCGCTCCCGAAGTTCTACACCGAGGCCGTCAACGAGGCCGAGGTCAACCCGCTGGGTCAGCCCGAGGTCGACATCACGGAGCTGAAGGACGGCGAGCTGCTGGCCTTCACCGCCGAGGTCGACATCCGCCCGACGGTCGAGATCCCGGACTACTCCGGCATCGAGGTCACCGTCGACGCGGTCGAGGTCACCGACGAGGACGTCGAGAAGTCCGTGCAGCAGCTGCGCGAGCGCTTCGCCTCCACCAACCCGGTCGAGCGCGCCGCCGTCGATGGTGACGTCGTCACCATCGACCTCGAGGCCAAGGTCGACGGCGAGGTGCTGCCCGACGGTGTCGCCCAGGGCGTCTCGTACACCATCGGTTCCGGCGAGCTCCTCGACGGCATCGACGAGGCCGTCACCGGCCTCGAGGCCGGCGGCGAGGCCACCTTCACCTCGCAGCTGAAGGGCGGCTCCGCCGAGGGCAAGGACGCCGAGGTCACCGTCAAGGTCACCGCCGTCGCCGCCCGCGAGCTCCCCGAGCTGGACGACGAGTTCGCGCAGATGGCGTCGGAGTTCGACACCCTCGAAGAGCTCAAGGCCGACAGCCGCAAGCGCCTCGAGAACATGAAGCAGTTCGACCAGGCCACCCAGGCCCAGGAGCGCGTCCTCGACGAGCTCCTCAAGCTGGTCGAGGTCCCGATGCCCGAGAAGCTTCTCGAGGACGAGATCAACACCCGCAAGCACAACCTGGAGCACCACCAGCTCGGCCAGATGGGCCTGACCCTCGACAAGTACCTGGAGATCCAGGGCAAGACCGAGGACGAGTTCCTGGCGGAGACCAAGGAGCAGGCCGAGAAGGGCATCAAGACGCAGTTCATCCTCGATGAGCTCGTCAACAAGGAGAAGCTGAACGTCAGCCAGGAGGAGCTCACCGAGCACCTCATGCGCCGCGCGGCCTCCTCCGGCATGTCCCCCGACCAGTTCGCCCAGGCCGTCGTCGAGGGTGGCCAGGTGCCGATGCTCGTCGGCGAGGTCGCCCGCGGCAAGGCTCTGGCGGTCGTCGTCGAGTCCGCCAAGGTCGTCGACACCAACGGTGAGACCGTCGACCTCGAGGACGACGAGGACGAGACCGAGGCCGCCGCGGAGGCGGTCGAGGCCGTCACCGGCGAGGCCGAGGTCGCCGAGGAGAAGAACGAGGCCTGAGCCTCGCGCTGAACCGCAGGTCCACGGGCCCGGACGCACTGCTGTGCGCCGGGCCCGTGCCCGTAGCCGGGGCCTGCGCCGATGCCCGGCTCCAGTCGGGCTCCAGTCGGGATTTGGTCGGAATTCAGGCCCCGTACGCACGCCCCGTACGGGCCCCCGTGCGCCCCTGACAACCTTGCGCTCCCAGCGAACAGTTCGGGAACCGGGATGGTGTTGTCCTACCTGCGCGTTAGGGTCCATGAATACGAGGGCACTGCCCTCAGAACGAGACGCTGAGACGGCCTGGGGGCCGTCGGAGACGAGCAGGTGGATACGTGACGAATCTGAAGCCTTACGCCGCGGGTGAGCCGTCCATCGGTGGTGGCCTCGGCGACCATGTCTACAACCGGCTGCTCGGCGAGCGCATCATCTTCCTCGGCCAGCAGGTCGACGACGAGATCGCCAACAAGATCACCGCGCAGATGCTCCTCCTGGCCGCCGACCCGGAGAAGGACATCTACCTCTACATCAACAGCCCCGGTGGCTCGGTGACGGCCGGCATGGCCATCTACGACACCATGCAGTACATCCCCAACGACGTCGTCACCATCGGTATGGGCATGGCGGCCTCCATGGGCCAGTTCCTGCTCACCGGCGGCGCCGCCGGCAAGCGCTTCGCGCTGCCGAACACCGACGTCCTGATGCACCAGGGCTCCGCCGGCATCGGCGGCACCGCCTCGGACATCAAGATCCAGGCCGAGTACCTCCTCCGTACGAAGAAGCGCATGGCCGAGATCACCGCGCTCCACTCCGGTCAGACCGTCGAGACGATCATCCGCGACGGTGACCGCGACCGCTGGTTCACGGCGGAGGAGGCCAAGAACTACGGCCTCATCGACGACATCATCACCCACGCCGCGGGCGTTCCCGGCGGCGGCGGCACGGGCGCCTGAGCCCGGCAGCCCGCTGAAGAGCCCCAGCCCCCGCCGAACGCCACCAGGACGGTGAACATCCAGATGCAGAACAACCTCTCCCCGAGCGGCCTCTACACCGGCGCGCCGATGGACAACCGGTACGTGGTCCCCCGCTTCGTCGAGCGCACCTCGCAGGGCATCCGCGAGTACGACCCGTACGCGAAGCTCTTCGAGGAGCGCGTGATCTTCCTCGGCGTGCAGATCGACGACGCCTCCGCCAACGACGTCATGGCGCAGCTCCTGTGCCTGGAGTCGATGGACCCGGACCGCGACATCTCCATCTACATCAACAGCCCGGGCGGCTCCTTCACCGCCCTCACGGCCATCTACGACACGATGCAGTTCGTGAAGCCGGACATCCAGACGGTCTGCATGGGCCAGGCGGCCTCCGCCGCGGCCGTGCTGCTCGCCGCCGGTACGCCCGGCAAGCGGATGGCCCTGCCGAACGCCCGTGTGCTGATCCACCAGCCCTCGGGCGGCACCGGCCGTGAGCAGCTCTCCGACCTGGAGATCGCGGCCAACGAGATCCTGCGCATGCGCACACAGCTGGAGGAGATGCTGGCCAAGCACTCCTCCACGCCGATCGAGAAGATCCGCGACGACATCGAGCGCGACAAGATCCTCACGGCCGAGGACGCCCTGGCGTACGGCCTGGTCGACCAGATCGTCTCGACCCGCAAGAGCACGGCCGCCGCGGCAGCCTGACGCTCGACCTTCCCCTGGCACGGTCCACGTGGCCGAATCACGACCATGTGAACCGTGCCAAGGGGGGCCCGAACGGGGGGCCCGGCAAGGTACCGTCGAATATGAGGCACCAGGAGTCGCTGAACCAAGCGCTCCCAGGCGAAGGGGAAGCACCTCGTGGCACGCATCGGTGATGGCGGCGACCTGCTCAAGTGCTCGTTCTGCGGAAAGAGCCAGAAGCAGGTGAAGAAGCTCATCGCGGGACCCGGTGTGTACATCTGCGATGAGTGCATCGACCTCTGCAACGAGATCATCGAGGAGGAACTCGCCGAGACGAGCGAGGTGCGGTGGGAGGAGCTCCCCAAGCCCCGCGAGATCTACGAGTTCCTCGAGGGGTACGTCGTCGGGCAGGAGCCCGCGAAGAAGGCCCTCTCGGTCGCGGTGTACAACCACTACAAGCGCGTCCAGGCCGGCGAGAACGGTGGCGGGGCGGGCCGTGACGACGCCATCGAGCTGGCGAAGTCCAACATTCTGCTGCTGGGCCCGACGGGCTCCGGCAAGACGCTGCTGGCCCAGACGCTGGCACGCATGCTCAACGTCCCGTTCGCCATCGCCGACGCGACGGCGCTGACGGAGGCCGGCTATGTGGGCGAGGACGTCGAGAACATCCTGCTCAAGCTGATCCAGGCGGCCGACTACGACGTCAAGAAGGCCGAGACCGGGATCATCTACATCGACGAGATCGACAAGGTCGCCCGTAAGAGCGAAAACCCGTCGATCACGCGTGACGTCTCGGGCGAGGGCGTGCAGCAGGCCCTGCTCAAGATCCTGGAGGGCACGACGGCCTCCGTCCCGCCGCAGGGCGGCCGGAAGCACCCGCACCAGGAGTTCATCCAGATCGACACGACGAACGTGCTCTTCATCGTGGGCGGCGCCTTCGCCGGCCTGGAGAAGATCATCGAGTCGCGTGCGGGCGCCAAGGGCATCGGCTTCGGGGCGACGATCCGCTCGAAGCGCGAGATCGAGGCGAGCGACCAGTTCCAGGAGGTCATGCCGGAGGACCTGGTGAAGTTCGGGATGATCCCGGAGTTCATCGGCCGCCTCCCCGTGATCACCTCGGTCCACAACCTCGACCGCGAGGCCCTGCTCAAGATCCTCGTCGAGCCGCGCAACGCGCTGGTGAAGCAGTACCAGCGCCTCTTCGAACTCGACGGCGTGGAGCTGGACTTCGACCGCCCGGCCCTGGAGGCCATCGCCGACCAGGCGATCCTGCGCGGCACGGGAGCGCGGGGCCTCCGAGCGATCATGGAAGAGGTCCTGATGTCGGTGATGTACGAGGTCCCGTCCCGCAAGGACGTGGCCCGCGTGGTTATCACGGCGGACGTCGTCCACAACAACGTGAACCCGACGCTGGTACCTCGCATCGTGAAGAACGACGGGCGACACGAGAAGTCGGCGTAGTCCGAGAACACGCAGGGGCGCCCGGCCGGTTGACGACAACCGGC
>NZ_JBHUYJ010000029.1:13697-37658 GCF_042668715.1 Streptomyces sp. NPDC057271 | reverse complement strand
GATCAGACCTTGGAGCGCGACGCCTTCCTGACCTGGGCCGACAGTGCGTCGACCGAGCTTCTGTCGGCTCAGGGAGTGGCTTCTTGCCATCAGGGGAGCGGTTCGAGCCGAAAACGCCCACATGCCTCGTACTGTTGATCGACTCGCGCTTGACTTTGTGTGCTGAACATCCACGCTGTGCACGAAGGGCTGTCAATGACAACAACGAAGGTTGGCCGGGTGCTGGCGACACTGGGCGTCGCGGCGGCTGCGACGATCACCCCCATCGCGGCGGCCGCGCCGGCGTCCGCGGCGGCCTCGATGTATTCCGGATGCCTGAACTATGTCAAGAGCAAAGGCTACGTCGTGGGACCCAAGGTGTATGCCGCCTGTTCACACCAGGCTCTGAACACGGGCTTGGGTGTATGGATACACAGCCCTGCGTGTCTGGGCGGTCTTGTCAACATCGGAGTGAAGCCGGCGGTCGCGGCCGAAGCCTGTACGCGCGCTCACTGAATCAGTTCCTCGAAGACGGGCCATTCACCGCTTTCGGTCAGCCCGCGGCGTGGCGAGGCGCGAAAGAGAAGGCTTCTCGCCGACACGGCGTGGATCGACAGAACCATCGGAATCGCTCTGTCGATCCACGTCGTAGCACTCTCTTCGTGCCGGTGACGGACCTCCGCGCCCCCCGAGCCTGCTAGACCTTGCTGCGCGACGTTTTGTAGTGCTGGGCGGCCACCTCGGCGACCTGGTCGAGGGTCGGCGACTGGCCGAGCATGGCACCGGCCGTGTCCATGACGCTGACCACGCCGTACGTGCTGTAGTCGGCCCAGATGCACGTGGGGATCTTGAACTCCTTCGGCCCCTTCTCGGCGGAGCCGTCAGCACCCGGGTTCGAGAACTTGAGGAACTGGCACTTCATCAGTGCCCCTTCGAAGCCGGCGGGCGTCTTCTCCTCGGGGGAGCCGACGGGCTCGAGCTTGAGACCGTCCTCGTCGAGCTTCGTGCCCTCCTTCTTCGAGTAGTTGGCGAAGCCGCCGTCGATCGCCTTTTCCGGGTTGGCGATCTCACCCCATGTGCCGTTCAGGTTCATGCTCTTGGACTTCAGCGGGTCGGAGGAGTCCCCGGAGCTGTAGTCGGCCGAGATCATCTGAGGGTTCGTGACCCCCAGAACCTCGGCGTTCTCCTTCTGTTTGTCGGTCATCGGGACCGGCTTGGGGCTGCCCTTCATCTTGTACTCACCGACCGACGCGGCTGGAGTCACCTTGTAGCCCTTGGTGTCCGCTGCCACGTCCCCGTTCCCGCCACCGCCCGCGGTGAAGTACCAGGCGCCGCCCGCGACGAGGGCCAGGGCCACGACCGATGCGCCGATGATCAGGCCCGTCTTCTTCTTCGGGGCCGGCGGCGGGGGCGGCATGTAGCCGCCGGGGCCCTGCGGGCCGCCGTACTGCGGCTGCTGGCCGTACGGGGGCTGCTGGCCGTAACCCTGCTGCTGCGGGTAACCGTACGGCTGCTGAGGCGGCACGCCCTGGGGCGCCTGCTGCGGGTAGCCGTAGCCGGGCTGCGGCGCTTGCGGCGGCTGGCCGTACGGGCCGGGCTGCTGAGGCCCGTACGGTCCGGGCTGCTGAGGCTGACCGCCGTACGGACCCGGCTGGTTGTAGCTCATGGACAGGTTCCCCTCACAGGATGTTTATGCGTAGCGAACATCCTGTCGGAAGCCGTGCCCCGCACGGGCGGCGGGGGGCACACCGTTACGGAACAAACGCGTTTCGGTACAGCCCTGGGACACCCCTAAACTGGCCCCGTGACCGAGAACACGCAGACACCCAGCAGCCCCAACCCCGAACTGCCGACCCAGTACGCGCCGGCCGAAGTAGAGGGGAAGCTGTACGAGCGCTGGGTAGAGCGTGGTTACTTCGAGGCCGACGAGAACAGCGACAAGCCGCCGTACACCATCGTCATCCCGCCGCCGAACGTCACCGGCTCGCTCCACCTGGGCCACGCCTTCGAGCACACGCTGATCGACGCCCTCACCCGCCGCAAGCGGATGCAGGGTTACGAGACGCTGTGGCAGCCGGGCATGGACCACGCCGGCATCGCCACCCAGAACGTCGTCGAGCGCGAGCTCGCCAAGGAGGGCAAGTCCCGCCACGACCTCGGCCGCGAGGCGTTCGTCGAGCGCGTCTGGCAGTGGAAGGGCGAGTCCGGCGGCCAGATCAGCGGCCAGATGCGTCGCCTCGGTGACGGCGTCGACTGGTCCCGCGAGCGGTTCACCATGGACGAGGGCCTCTCCCAGGCCGTCCAGACCATCTTCAAGAGGCTCTACGACGACGAGCTGATCTACCGTGCCGAGCGCATCATCAACTGGTGCCCGCGCTGCCTGACCGCCATCTCGGACATCGAGGTCGAGTACCAGGACGACGACGGCGAGCTCGTCTCCATCCGGTACGGCTCCGGCGACGCGTCCATCGTCGTCGCGACGACCCGCGCCGAGACGATGCTCGGTGACACCGCCGTCGCCGTCCACCCGGACGACGAGCGCTACAAGCACCTGGTCGGCACCGAGATCGAGCTGCCGCTGACCGGCCGCCGCATCCCGGTCGTCGCCGACGAGCACGTCGACCCCGAGTTCGGCACCGGCGCCGTCAAGGTGACCCCGGCGCACGACCCGAACGACTTCGAGATCGGTCAGCGCCACGGCCTGCCGAACCTCGCCGTCATGGACGAGCGCGCGGTCATCACCGCCCACGGCCCCTTCCAGGGCCTGGACCGGCTGGAGGCCCGCTCCGCCATCGTCGCCGCGCTGCGCGCCGAGGGCCGGATCGTCGCCGAGAAGCGTCCGTACGTCCACTCCGTCGGCCACTGCTCGCGCTGCAAGACCACCATCGAGCCGCGCCTGTCGATGCAGTGGTGGGTCAAGGTCGGCCCGCTCGCGCAGGCCGCCGGTGACGCCGTCCGCGACGGCAAGGTCAAGATCCACCCGCAGGAGATGGAGAAGCGGTACTTCGACTGGGTCGACAACCTGCACGACTGGTGCATCTCGCGCCAGCTGTGGTGGGGCCACCGCATCCCGGTCTGGTACGGCCCGAACGGCGAGATCGTCTGTGTCGGACCGGACGAGCAGCCGCCGGCCGGCGAGGGCTGGCACCAGGACACGGACGTCCTGGACACCTGGTTTTCCTCCGGCCTGTGGCCGTTCTCCACGCTCGGCTGGCCGGAGCAGACCGACAGCCTCGCGAAGTTCTACCCGAACTCCGTCCTGGTCACCGGCTACGACATCCTCTTCTTCTGGGTCGCCCGGATGATGATGTTCGGCCTGTACGCGATGGACGGCACCCCGCCGTTCCACACCATCGCCCTGCACGGCATGGTCCGCGACCAGTTCGGCAAGAAGATGTCGAAGTCCTTCGGCAACGCGGTCAACCCGCTGGACTGGATGGACACCTACGGCTCCGACGCGGTCCGCTTCACGCTGGCCCGTGGCGCCAACCCGGGTGTCGACGTCCCGATCGGCGAGGACTGGGTCCAGGCGTCCCGTAACTTCGCCAACAAGATCTGGAACGCGACGCGCTTCGCGCTGATGAACGGCGCGACGATCGAGGGCCCGCTGCCCGACCCGTCGGAGATGTCCGCCACGGACCGCTGGATCCTCTCCCGTCTCAACAAGACGGTCGCCGAGGTCGACGCGCTGTACGACGACTACCAGTTCTCGAAGCTGTCGGAGGCGCTCTACCACTTCGCGTGGGACGAGGTCTTCGACTGGTACGTCGAGCTGTCGAAGACCACGTTCTTCGCGGGCGGCGAGGGCGCCAAGGTCTCCGGCCGGGTCCTGGGCGAGGTCCTGGACGTGATGCTGCGGCTGCTCCACCCGGTCGTCCCGTTCGTCACCGAGACGCTCTGGACCACGCTCACCGGCAAGGAGTCCGTCGTCATCGCCGACTGGCCCACCGACTCCGGCTTCCGCGACGAGGCCGCGGAGAAGGAGATCGAGCTGGTCCAGCAGGTCGTCACCGAGGTCCGCCGGTTCCGTTCGGACCAGGGCCTGCAGCCGGGCCAGAAGGTCCCGGCCCGTCTGGACCTGGCCGGCACCGCTCTCGCCCCGCACGAGGCGGCCATCCGTCAGCTGCTGCGGCTCCAGCCGGAGGGCGAGGGCTTCTCCGCCACCGCCTCCCTGCCGGTCGCCGGTGCCACGGTCGCGCTCGACCTGTCCGGCACGATCGACGTCGCGGCGGAGCGCAAGCGCCTCGCCAAGGACCTCGCTGCCGCGGAGAAGGAGAAGGCGCAGGCGAACGGGAAGCTCGGCAACGAGGCGTTCCTGGCGAAGGCGCCGGACAACGTGGTCGACAAGATCCGTACGCGGCTCGCCAAGGCGGACGAGGACATCGCCCGCATCCAGGCGCAGCTGGATCGACTGCCGCAGGCGTAACCGCTCAGGCGTAACCGCTTGAAGGGCCCGGAACCGCTTCGGTTCCGGGCCCGGCCGTTTCCGCGCTCGCGCGGTCTCCCCGGAGGAGCGCGTCAGGGGCATGGGCGACACGCTCACCGTGCGCGCCCACGTCACCACGTACGCCGTGACGGCCCTGCTCCCGGCCACGCCCCCGTGCAGCCGCGCGGACGGTGGGGCGAAAGTCCCGAAAGGGGTGGGTCCGTATTCCTGTCGGTGCCCCTCCGTAGACTGGGCTCGTGAGTGAGCCCCGCGACCAGTTCGACGAGTCCGAGCAGTCCGACCAGTTCGACGACATCGTCGCCGCCGAGACCGACCTCCCCCAATCTCTCGACTCCGCTCGAGAAGGGGGTACCCCCACCCCCGACCTGGCGGTGATCGAGGCGGGCAGCCGCACGCTGCGCGCCCAGGCCGGTCCGCCCCAGGGCGACCCCGTGCCCGCCCGGCCCGCCGACCCGGAGGTGGACAGGGCGCTGCGTGAGGTCGAGACCGAGCTGTCGTCCCGCTGGGGCGAGACGAAACTGGATCCGTCGGTGACGCGTATCGCGGCGCTGATGGACGTCCTCGGCGAACCGCAGCGCGCGTACCCCTCGATCCACATCACCGGCACGAACGGCAAGACGTCCACGGCCCGGCTGATCGAGGCGCTCCTCGCCGCCTTCGACCTCCGCACCGGCCGGTACACCTCGCCGCACGTGCAGACGATCACCGAGCGCATCAGCCTGGACGGCGCCCCGATCTCCGCCGAGCGGTTCATCGAGACGTACCAGGACGTGAAGCCGTACGTCGAGCTGGTCGACTCCCGTGAGGAGTACCGGCTCTCCTTCTTCGAGGTCCTCACCGCAATGGCGTACGCGGCCTTCGCCGACGCCCCGGTGGACGTGGCGGTCGTCGAGGTCGGCATGGGCGGCACCTGGGACGCCACGAACGTGATCGACGCCCAGGTCGCCGTCGTCACTCCGATCGACCTGGACCACACCGACCGCCTCGGCGGGACGCCCGGTGAGATCGCGGGCGAGAAGTCCGGGATCATCAAGCAGGGCGCGACGGTCATCCTGGCCCAGCAGCCGGTGGACGCGGCCCAGGTGATGCTGAAGAAGGCCGTCGAGGTCGACGCGACCGTGGCCCGCGAGGGCATGGAGTTCGGCGTCACCTCCCGCGAGGTCGCGGTCGGCGGTCAGCTGCTGACCCTGCGCGGGCTCGGCGGAGAGTACGAGGAGCTCTTCCTGCCGCTGTACGGCGCGCACCAGGCGCACAACGCGGCGGTCGCCCTGGCGGCGGTCGAGGCGTTCTTCGGGATCGGCGCGGAGCACGCCCGCACCCTGGACGTCGAAACCGTCCGGCGCGCCTTCGCCTCGGTCTCCTCCCCGGGCCGTCTGGAGGTCGTGCGCAAGTCTCCGACGGTCGTCCTGGACGCGGCGCACAACCCGCACGGCGCGCGGGCCACGGCCGAGGGCGTCAGTGAGTCGTTCGGCTTCTCCCGGCTCATCGGCGTGGTCTCCACCAGCTCCGACAAGGACGCCAGGGGGCTGCTCGAAGCGTTCGAGCCGATCTTCGCCGAAGTCGTGATCACGGCGAACTCCAGCCCCCGCGCCACGGACGTCGACGCCCTCGCGGCGCTCGCCGTGGAGGTCTTCGGCGAGGACCGGGTGGTCGTCGAGCCGCGACTGGACGACGCGATCGAGGCCGCCATCACGCTCGCGGAGGAAGAGGGCGAGTACGCCGGCGCGGGTGTGCTCGTGACCGGTTCGATCTTCACGGTCGGGGACGCCCGGCTGCTGCTCGGAAGGCGCTGAATCGGATGCGTACGCTCTGTGCCTCGACGCTGATCGGCGAGTTCTTCGTGATCGGCTTCGCGGGGCTCGTCGCCATGAAGGACGACAGCCTGTCGACGGCCACGGTCTGGTGGGTCTGCGGCGCCGGGATGCTGCTGTCGGTCCTGCTGTGCGGGATGCTCACGCGCCCGGGCGGTGTGCAGCTCGGCTGGGCGCTGCAGGTCGCCCTGATCGCGAGTGGCTTCGTCCTGCCGGTGATGTTCTTCCTCGGCGCGACGTTCGCCGGGCTGTGGTGGGCCTCGTGCCACTACGGCGCGAAGATCGACGAGGCGAAGGCCCGCTGGGCCGCCCAGGCGGAGGCCCACCCCGAACCGGAGACAACCTGACCCTGGGCCCGGCACCGGCACCGGCCCCTGCGTCCTGCCCGGCGTCCTGCCTGGCACCGGCCCCGCAATCCGACGTGGCAACCGGCACCGGCGTCCGCCCCGGCACCGGCCCCGGTCGTTCGGTGCGGCCGCGTCGCAGAGTGATCGGTGCCGTGGCCCAAGCGGGCGCCCTGGCCCAGGTCGTGGCGTGGTGGCCCGCGCCGCGGCCGGGGCCACGCCAGCGGAGGGCTTGACGCTGCGTAATCGGCGGCGGTCCGGGCCCTGTAGCCTCTGAATCCCGCACACCGGATTTGAAGGAGTCTCCACCGTGAGCCAGCGCACGCTCGTCCTGCTCAAGCCCGACGCCGTCCGCCGTGGCCTGATCGGCGAGATCATCGGCCGTATCGAGCGCAAGGCGGGCTGGACCATTTCCGCGCTCGAACTGCGCGAGCTGAGCCAGGAGACGCTGGAGCAGCACTACGGCGAGCACAAGGGCAAGCCCTTCTACGAGCCGCTGATGGGCTTCATGCAGTCCGGCCCCGTCGTCGCCCTGGTCGTCGAGGGCGAGCGCGTCATCGAGGGTCTGCGGACCCTCGCCGGCCCGACCGACCCGATCGCCGCCGCCCCCGGATCCATCCGTGGCGACTTCGGCACGATCGTCCGCGAGAACCTGATCCACGCCTCGGACTCCGAGGAGTCCGCCATTCGGGAGATGAAGATTTTCTTCCCCGGCCTGGCGTGATCCCGGGCTGACCGGTTCGCCCGTTCTGACCCGGTGTCAGCCATCCTCCGCAACGACCTGGGGCGACCGAAGGAATTTCGGTCGCCCCCGGGCATATGAACGGAGCGATCGGGAACGCATCGCTGCGTCCTGTCGTCACCTGTACAGAGGTGGATCCACCGCGCGGTATCCGAGTGGGCGGCACTACGATGGAAAACTCCACGCCGCAGCACCCGAACACCCACCACCTCGCCTACCTGAGAAGCCGTCAACGCTCCGATTGGGAAGGCCCGACGCATCCTCATGGGAAACAAGGGGAACTCAATGTCGTTCATCGGCCGTGACATGGCTGTCGACCTCGGGACCGCCAACACGCTGGTGTACGTCAGGGGGCGAGGCATCGTTCTGAACGAGCCGTCCGTCGTCGCGATCAACACCAACACCGGCGGCATCCTGGCGGTCGGCGCCGAGGCCAAGAAGATGATCGGGCGCACGCCCGGCAACATCGTGGCCGTGCGGCCCCTGAAGGACGGCGTGATCGCCGACTTCGAGATCACGGAGCGCATGCTCCGGTACTTCATCCTCAAGATCCACAAGCGCCGCTACCTGGCCCGTCCCCGGGTCGTCGTCTGCGTGCCCTCCGGTATCACCGGAGTGGAGCGCCGCGCGGTCATCGAGGCCTCGACCCAGGCGGGCGCCCGCCAGGTGCACATCATCGAGGAGCCCATGGCCGCGGCCATCGGCTCGGGTCTGCCGGTCCACGAGGCCACGGGCAACATGGTCGTCGACATCGGCGGCGGCACCACCGAGGTCGCCGTGATCTCACTCGGCGGAATCGTCACGGCACAGTCCATCCGGGTGGCCGGCGACGAGCTCGACAACGCGATCATCCAGCACATCAAGAAGGAGTACTCGCTCCTCCTCGGTGAGCGCACCGCCGAGCAGATCAAGATCACCATCGGCTCGGCCTACGACCTCGACAAGGACGAGCACACCGAGATCCGCGGCCGCGACCTCGTCTCCGGTCTGCCCAAGACCGTGGTCATCTCGGCCGCCGAGGTCCGCAAGGCCATCGAGGAGCCGGTCAACGCGATCGTCGACGCCGTGAAGACGACGCTCGACAAGTGCCCGCCCGAGCTCTCCGGTGACGTGATGGACCGCGGCATCGTTCTCACGGGTGGCGGCGCGCTGCTGCGCGGCCTGGACGAGCGGCTGCGCCGCGAGACCGGGATGCCGATCCACATCGCCGAGGATCCGCTGGACTCCGTTGCACTGGGGTCGGGCAAGTGCGTCGAGGAGTTCGAGGCCCTCCAGCAGGTCCTGGACGCCCAGCCGCGCCGGTGACAAGTGCGTACCCATTCGCCCCGATTCCTCTGCACGGGTGGCAAGAGCCCCCGTGCAGAGGATCGTTGATATAACGCCACAATCCGCACGGAACAACCGAACCAAGAGGAAAGGCACGGCCGCCGCACGTGAGGGACACACGAGAGAGCCGGCTGCTCCTGGTGCTGCTGATCGCCATCGCGTTCGCACTGATCACGGTGGACATCCGCGGCGGCGAGGAGTCACCGGTCGACGGCGCCCGTCAGGCGGCCGCGGCGGTCTTCGGACCGGTCGAGAACGGGGTCGCGGCAGCCGTCGACCCCATCGGCAACGCCATAGGGGCGGTGCGCGACTCCGGCGAACGGCACGACCGCATCGCCACGCTCGAACGCGAGAACGCCGCCCTCAAGGCCAAGCTCGGCAGCGACGACCGCAACCGCAGCCGCGTCCGTGAGCTGGACTCCCTGCTCAAGACGGCCGGCGCGGGCCAGTACGGCATCAAGGGCGCCCAGGTCATCGCCATAGGAGCGGCCCAGGGCTTCTCCTGGACCGTCACCATCGACGCCGGCGCCAACGACGGCATCGAGCGGGACATGACCGTACTGAACGGCTCCGGTCTCGTCGGACGCGTGACCACCGTCGGGCCCTCCACCGCGACCGTGCTCCTCGCCAGCGACCCCGACTTCACCGTCGGCACCCGCATGGAGAACTCGGACGAGCTCGGCTTCGCCACCGGGCAGGGCAACGGCCCGCTCCTCGTCCAGCTCCTCAACGGCAAGGCGAAGGTGAAGACCGGCGACCGGCTCGTCACCTTCGGCTCGCAGGCGAACAAGCCCTTCGTGGCCGGCGTCCCCGTCGGCGAGGTCGTCCGCGTCGACCCGCTGGGCGGCGGCCTGACCCGCAACGTCTACGTCCGCCCGTACGTCGGCTTCTCCAAGCTCGACATCGTCGGCGTCGTCGTCCAGGCCCCGCGGACCAACCCCCGCGACATGGTCCTTCCGCCCAAGCCCAAGCCGGCCCCGACCGTCACCGTCACGGTCACCCCACCGCCGCCGGAGGGGGAGCGTCCGCAGGGGGAGTCGGGGACCCAGCAGCCGGGAGAGCAGCAGCCGGGACGGGAAGAGCAGCCGGGGCAGAAGCCCGAGAACGAGCAGCAGGGGGACCAGACGTGAAGTTCAACCGGATCCTGCTCTCCAGCACCCTCGTCGTCGTCGCCCTGGTCATCCAGGTCTCCATCCTCGCGCGCCTCCAGCTCCCCGGCGCGGTGCCCGACCTCGTGCTGCTGACCGTCCTCGGCCTCGCACTCGTGTACGGGCCGGTCAGCGGCTCCCTCATCGGCTTCGGGGCCGGACTCCTCTCCGACCTCGCCCCGCCCGCCGACCACGCCGCCGGACGCTACGCCCTGGTCCTCTGCGTCATCGGCTACCTCGCCGGACTCGCCCGCCCCGACAACGGCAAGCTGAAGTCCGCCACCGGCCCGATGGCCGTGGTCGTCGCCGCGGCGCTCGGCTCCACCCTGCTGTACGCCGGGGTCGGAGCCCTCGTCGGCGACACCGCCGCCCGCCATGTCGGCCTCGGCTTCCTGCTGCTCACCGCGGCGATCTACGACCTCCTCCTCGCGCCCTTCACCGTGCCGCTGATCATGGCACTGGCCCGGCGCGCCGAGAACGACCCGCTCGCCGACACCTCCGGGGGCGCGACCGACGTCGCCTCCGGCTGGCTGAGCTCGGGCACGGGCCTCCAGATCGGGACCCAGCGCGGTGGCCTGCGCGTCAAGGCCGCCCGTACGAGAGCGGCACGCGCCGGACGCATCAAGGGAGTCAAGCGACTGTGACCGAGGGGGCAACGGCAGCATGAGCAACATCCCGGAGACCGGACGGACCCCCAGGGTCCAGGTCCGTCTCGTCATCATCCAGATCCTCGTCTTCTCCCTGCTCCTCACCCTCGGCGGGCGCCTCTGGTACCTCCAGATCCGCAACGGCAGGGAGTACACCGAGGAGGCGAAGAGCAACCACGTCCAGCGGGTCGTCCAGCCCGCCGTCCGCGGCGCGATCCTCGACGCCCGCGGAGTCCCGCTCGCCGACAACGAGACCCGGCTCGTGGTCTCCGCGTCCCGCACCGAGCTGATGAAGATGAAGGACGACGGCAAGGGCGTCCTCACCCGCCTCGCGGGTGTCCTGGGCATGCAGCCCAAGGAGGTCATGGACAAGGTCCGGCTCTGCGACTCCCAGACCCCGCAGCCCTGCTGGAACGGTTCCCCCTACCAGCCGATCCCGATCACCGACGAGGCCACCACGCAGCAGGCGCTGCGGATCCGGGAGAGCACCGAGGACTTCCCCGGCATCACCGCCGAACTCGCCGCCGTACGCCGCTACGCCGCCCCTGGCAACGCCCGCACCGCGCAGGTGCTCGGCTACCTCTCGCCGGTCACCGACGAGGAGATCCAGAAGGCCAAGGACAGCGACTCGCCGTATCTGCGCTCCGACCAGGTCGGCCGCTCCGGCATCGAACGCACCTACGACAAGGAGCTGCGCGGCAGGGCCGGCGTCACGTCGTACGAGGTCGACAAGGTCGGCCGGGTCATGGGACAGACCCAGTCCGATCCGGGCGTGCCCGGCTCGACCCTCGTCACCAGCATCGATGCCCGCGTCCAGGCGGTCGCCGAGTACGAACTCCACCAGGCGATGAAGACGGTCCGTGGCGAGACCGACAAGATCACCGGCCGGAAGTACGAGGCCGACGCCGGCGCCGTCGTCGTGCTGGAGTCCAGGACGGGACGCGTCGTCGCGATGGCGTCCCAGCCCGACTACGACCCGAACGCCTGGGTCGGCGGCATCTCCGGCAAGGACTACGCCCGGCTCACCAGCAAGGACTCCAACTACCCGCTGCTCAACCGGGCCATCCAGGGCCAGGCGCCCGCCGGTTCCGTCTTCAAGGTCGTGTCGGCGAGCGCGGCCGTACGGGCCGGTTACGACTTCAACGACAAGTACCTCTGCAGCAGCTCCTACAGCATGGGCAACCGGAGCTTCGCGAACTTCGAGTCCCAGGGGCACGGCCCCATCACCCTCGGAGACGCCCTCAAGTACTCCTGCAACACCGTCTTCTACCGTCTCGGCCACCAGGAGTGGAACCGCGACGGCGGCCTCAAGCCCAAGAAGGACGCCCACGACTGGTTCTACCGGACCGCCCGCGACTTCGGCTTCGGCTCCGAGACCGGCATCGACGTGCCGAACGAGGTCAAGGGCCGTATCCCGGACCGCCAGTGGAAGCAGAAGTTCTGGGAGGCCAACAAGGACGCCTGGTGCAAGCAGGGCAAGAAGGGCGGCACCTACGTCGAGCAGATCGCCTACGAGAGCTGCCTCGAAGGCAACCAGCTGAAGGCCTACGACAGCATCAACTTCTCCATCGGTCAGGGCGACGTCCTCATCACGCCCGTCCAGCTGGCCACCGCCTACGCGGCGATCAGCAACGGCGGCACCCTCTACAACCCCACCATCGGCAAGGCCGTGATCAGCCCCGACGGCAAGTCGGTCAAGGAGATCAAGCCCACGTCCCACGGCAGGCTGCCCGTCGACGCGAAGACGATCAGCGACCTCGACAAGGGCCTGCGCTCCGTCGTCGAGCCCGGCGGCACCGCCGCCTGGCGGTTCGGCGGCTGGCCGCAGGACAAGATCCCGATGCGGGCCAAGACCGGCACCGCCCAGGTCTACGGCAAGCAGACCACCTCCTGGTTCGCCACCTACACCGACGACTACACGATCGTCATGACGATCTCCCAGGGCGGTACGGGCTCCGGAGCCTCCGGCCCCGCCGTCCGCAACATCTACGACGCCCTCTACGGCCTGGACGACGCGGGCAACCAGGACCTCAAGCGCGCCCTCCTGCCCCAGCCGCAGAAGACGCTGCCGAAGGTCCAGCCCGACGGCTCCATCGACGCGCCGCAGATCAAGCCGTACGACCCCAAGTCGCAGCTGGTCGACGCATCGGGGACGGGCGACGGACAAGAGCCGCTCGCGGGGCCGCCGCCCGCCAGGACGGGAGACTGACCGATGACCGCACCCCACGGCTTCTCCGTCTCCCGCTACGCCCCCGAGCGCGGCCCGATCGCCAAGCTCGTCGCCCGCGACTCGGTGGTCCGGCGGCTGGACTGGCCGATCCTCCTCTCCAGCCTCGCGCTGTCGTTCCTCGGCGCCCTGCTCGTCTGGTCCGCCACCCGCGGCCGTACCGAGCTGAACCAGGGCGACCCGTACTACTTCCTCTTCCGGCACGCCCTGAACACCGGCATCGGGGTCGTCCTGATGATCGGCACCGTGTGGCTCGGCCACCGCACCCTGCGCGGCGCGGTGCCGATCCTCTACGGCATCTCGATCCTGCTGATCCTCGCCGTCCTCACCCCGCTCGGCGCGACCATCAACGGCGCCCACGCGTGGATCGTGATCGGTGGCGGCTTCTCGCTCCAGCCCAGCGAGTTCGTGAAGATCACGATCATCCTGATCATGGCGATGCTGCTGGCCGCCAAGGTCGACGCGGGCGACCAGGTGCACCCCGACCACCGGACCGTCGCCAAGGCCCTGGCCCTCGCCGCGCTGCCCATGGCGATCGTCATGCTGATGCCCGACCTCGGCTCGGTGATGGTCATGGCCGTCATCGTGCTCGGCGTGCTCCTCGCCTCCGGCGCCTCCAACCGCTGGGTCCTCGGCCTCATCGGCGCGGGCCTGGCGGGCGCGGTCGCCGTCGCGGCGCTCGGCCTGCTCGACGAGTACCAGATCAACCGGTTCGCCGCCTTCGCCAATCCCGAGCTCGACCCGGCGGGCGTCGGCTACAACACCAACCAGGCGCGCATCGCGATCGGCTCCGGCGGCCTGTACGGTGCGGGACTCTTCAACGGCCACCAGACCAGCGGCCAGTTCGTGCCCGAGCAGCAGACCGACTTCATCTTCAGCGTCGCGGGCGAGGAGCTCGGCTTCCTCGGCGGGGGGCTGATCATCCTGCTGATCGGCGTCATCCTCTGGCGGGCCTGCCGGATCGCCCGGGAGACCACCGAGCTGTACGGAACCGTCGTCGCCGCCGGAATCATCGCCTGGTTCGCCTTCCAGTCCTTCGAGAACATCGGCATGGCGCTCGGCATCATGCCGGTGGCGGGCCTGCCACTGCCGTTCGTGTCCTACGGAGGCTCGTCGATGTTCGCGGTGTGGGTGGCGATCGGACTGCTCCAGTCGATCAGGGTGCAGCGGCCGATGACGGCGTAGCGGGGGCATGGACCGCCGTCGGAGGGGTTATGAGCCTTGTATGACGGCGGAGACGAAGCGCGAGATCGAGCGGAAGTACGAAGCCACCGAGCAGACGGGACTCCCGGACCTCACCAGAGCCCGAGGCGTCTCGTCGGTCCTCGACCAGGGCGTCGCCGAACTCGACGCCGTCTACTACGACACGGCCGACCTGCGTCTCGCCGCCGACTCCCTCACCCTGCGCCGCCGCACGGGCGGCGCCGACGAGGGATGGCACCTCAAGTTCCCGGTCTCGTCCGGGATCCGCGACGAGATCAGGGCCCCGCTCGCCGACACCCTTCCGGAGTCCCTGGCGGCGCTCCTGCGCTCCCGCGTCCGTGACGCGGACGTCGTCCCCGTCGTCCGCCTCCGCTCCTCCCGCAAGGTCCAGCACCTGCTCGGGGAGACGGGCGCCCTGCTCGCGGAGGTGTCGGTGGACACGGTCCATGCCGAGCGCCTCCCGAAGGGCCCCGACGCCTCCTGGACGGAGATCGAGGTCGAACTCTCCGACGACGCCGACCCCTCCGTCCTCGACGCGGTCGAGAAACGGCTACGGAAGGCGGGAATCCGCCCGTCGTCGGCCCCGTCGAAACTGGCGAGGGCACTGGAGGAGACGTCGGAGCAGGGCGAGACCGCCGTCCCCGCCGCTCCCGCCGACCTGCCGGACGAGGACACCGCGGGCGGCCGCGTCCTCACCTACGCACGGGAGCAGATCGAGGCGATCATCGCTCTCGACCCCGCCGTCCGCCGCGACCTCCCCGACGCCGTCCACCAGATGCGGGTCGCCTGCCGCCGCCTGCGCAGCGCCTTCAAGACGTACCGCAAGGTCCTCGACCGCGCCGTCACCGACCCCATCGGCGACGAGCTCAAGTGGCTCGCCGGCGAACTCGGCCTCGCCCGCGACCAGGAGGTCCTCGCCGAACGTCTCCGTACCCGCGTCGACGCGATCCCCGACACCCTCCTCCTCGGCCCCGTCCACGCCCGCCTGCAGGTCTGGGACACGGCCGCGAGCGCCGACGCCCACCGCAAGGCCCTCGCCGCCCTCGATGCCGACCGCCACCTCGCGCTCCTCGGCACCCTCGACGCGCTCCTCACGGACCCGCCCCTCCTCAAGGCCGCCGCCGAGGACCCGGTCCCGGTCCTCTCCCGCGCGGTCCTCAAGGACTACGACCGCCTCGCCCGCCGCGTCGACCACGCCCTCGCCCACGCGCCCGGCCACGACCGCGACCTCGCCATGCACGAGGCGCGCAAGGCCGCCAAGCGCACCCGCTACGCCGCCGACGCCGCCCGCCCCACGCTCGGCAAGCCGGCCAAGCGGTTCGCCAAGCGGATCAAGGCCGTCCAGAGCCTCCTCGGCGACCACCAGGACAGCGTCGTCGCCCGCGAGGCCCTGCGCGACCTTGCGATCCAGGCGCACGCGGCCGGCGAGTCCGCCTTCACCTGGGGACTCCTCCACGGCCAGGAGGAGGCGGCCGGAGCGGTCCGCGAACGCGAGTTTCCCAAGGTCTGGGCCAGGGCTGCGGCCCCGGAACTGAGGGCGGCACTGACCCACTGAGCACCGGGTACGCTTGAGAGTCGCCCCCTGCCAGCTCACGAAGGTTCGAGATGTCTGCTGCCGAGTCTGTCTTCCCGCAGCTCGAAGCTCTGCTCCCGCACGTGCAGAAGCCGATTCAGTACGTCGGTGGAGAGCTGAACTCCACGGTCAAGCCGTGGGAGTCCGCCGACGTCCGCTGGGCGCTCATGTACCCGGACGCGTACGAGGTCGGTCTGCCCAACCAGGGCGTCATGATCCTCTACGAGGTACTGAACGAGCGCGAGGGCGTCCTGGCCGAGCGCACGTACAGCGTGTGGCCGGACCTCGAAGAGCTGATGCGTGAGCACGGCGTGCCGCAGTTCACGGTCGACAGCCACCGCCCCGTCGGCGCGTTCGACGTCTTCGGCCTGAGCTTCTCCACGGAGCTCGGCTACACCAACATGCTCACGGCCCTCGACCTGGCGGGCATCCCGCTGGAGTCGAAGGACCGCACCGTCGACCACCCGATCGTGCTCGCCGGCGGCCACGCCGCCTTCAACCCCGAGCCGATCGCTGACTTCATCGACGCGGCGATCATCGGCGACGGCGAGCAGGCCGTCCTCGACATGACCGAGATCATCCGTACGTGGAAGGCGGAGGGCCGCCCCGGCGGCCGCGAGGAGGTCCTCCTCCGGCTCGCCAGGACCGGCTCGGTCTACATCCCGGGCTTCTACGACGTCGAGTACCTGGCCGACGGCCGGATCGCCCGCGTCGTCCCGAACCGCTCGGGCGTGCCGTGGCGCGTGTCCAAGCACACCGTCATGGACCTCGACGAGTGGCCCTACCCCAAGCAGCCGTTGGTCCCGCTCGCCGAGACGGTCCACGAGCGGATGTCCGTCGAGATCTTCCGAGGCTGCACCCGCGGCTGCCGTTTCTGCCAGGCCGGCATGATCACGCGCCCCGTGCGGGAGCGAAGCATCACCGGCATCGGCGAGATGGTCGAGAAGGGCCTCAAGGCGACGGGCTTCGAGGAGGTCGGCCTCCTCTCCCTGTCCTCCGCCGACCACACCGAGATCGGTGACATCGCGAAGGGCCTGGCGGACCGGTACGAGGAGGACAAGATCGGCCTCTCCCTGCCGTCCACCCGCGTCGACGCCTTCAACGTGGACCTCGCGAACGAGCTGACCCGCAACGGCCGCCGTTCGGGCCTCACCTTCGCCCCCGAGGGCGGCTCCGAGCGCATGCGCAAGGTCATCAACAAGATGGTCTCGGAGGAGGACCTGATCCGGACCGTCTCGACGGCGTACGGCAACGGCTGGCGCCAGGTGAAGCTGTACTTCATGTGCGGCCTGCCGACCGAGACCGACGAGGACGTCCTCCAGATCGGCGACATGGCGGTCAAGGTCATCGCCGAGGGCCGCAAGGTCTCCGGCCAGAACGACATCCGCTGCACGGTCTCCATCGGCGGCTTCGTCCCGAAGCCCCACACCCCGTTCCAGTGGGCCCCGCAGCTGTCGGCGGAGGAGACGGACGCCCGGCTCGAGAAGCTCCGGGACAAGATCCGCGGCGACAAGAAGTACGGCCGCTCGATCGGCTTCCGCTACCACGACGGCAAGCCCGGCATCGTCGAGGGCCTGCTCTCGCGCGGCGACCGGCGGATCGGCGCCGTCATCCGCGCGGTGTACGAGGACGGCGGCCGCTTCGACGGCTGGCGCGAGCACTTCTCGTACGACCGCTGGATGGCGTGCGCGGACAAGACGCTGCCCGACATGGGCGTCGACGTCGCCTGGTACACCACGCGCGAGCGCACCTACGAGGAGGTCCTGCCCTGGGACCACCTGGACTCCGGTCTCGACAAGGACTGGCTCTGGGAGGACTGGCAGGACGCCCTCGACGAGACCGAGGTCGAGGACTGCCGCTGGACGCCGTGCTTCGACTGCGGCGTGTGCCCGCAGATGGACACGTCCATCCAGATCGGCCCCACCGGCAAGAAGCTGCTCCCGCTCACGGTCAAGAAGTAGCCGTGACCAGCGACTCCGCCATCCGGCGGATGGCGGAGTCACTTGCCGACGTACCCGGGGCGGACCGCGCCGAAGCCCCGCGAGGGCTCGACGCACGGCGTTCCAGGGGACCGGGTTCGCCGGCCTGAGCAACCATCGCGGCTTCCGGCGGGTCTGTACGTCGTCCGCCCGACGACGGCCCGGCGTGAGAGGAAACCCTCCGTCGGGCCGTCGCGTCATGTTCTGCATGAGCATGGAGAAGCCCCAGCCCCCGCGCCGTCCGGACGAGCCGGAGGGTTGTCTGACAGCGGTCATCCGGATTCCGGTGCGGATCGTGGTGCTGGTGATCGTCGTTCCCGTCCGGATGATCTGGGACGTCCTCGTCGTCGGCGCCCGCGCCCTCGACCGGACCGTGCTGCGCCCGACGGGCCGCGCGCTGACCTGGCTGGGCCGGGCGCTCTTCGTGCGGCCGTGGGTCTGGCTGTGGCGCCAGGTCGTGCTGCCGACCGTCCACCACACGCTGGTGGTCCCCGCCGTATGGCTGTACCGCCGGCTTCTGACTCCGCTCGGGCACGGGCTGATCTGGCTTCTCACGGCGCTGGCCCGGGCTCTCGGGGTCGGTCTCGGCTGGTTGGGCATGGCGTTGTTCGTGTGGCCCTGGGTCGCGCTGTGGCGGTACGTGGTGGTCCCGGTGGCGCGCTACGGGATCGGTGCTCCCGCCGTATGGGTGTACCGGTGGATCCTCGCGCCGCTGGGTGCCGGCGTCTCCTTCCTGCTCGACCGCCTGTGGCGGTACGTCGTCGTCCCGGCGGCCCGCTACGGAATCGCGCTGCCCCTCGCCTGGCTGTACCGCCATGTCCTCACCCCCGTCGGGCGGGGGCTGGCGTGGTCGCTCTCCCGGATCTGGCGGGGTGCGTCCCTGGTCCTCGGCGCGCTCTGGCGTGGGCTGGTCGCGGTGGGGGCCTCGTGCCGGGGCGGTGGGGTGTGGCTCGGTAAGGCGCTGTTCGTGTGGCCGTGGGTCGCGTTGTGGCGGTACGGCGTCGTGCCCGTCGTGCGGTACGGGGTCGTCGTCCCACTCGTCTGGCTGTACCGCCGCGTCCTCACCCCGGTCGGGCGGGAGCTCCTCGACGCGCTGCGGGTCTGCTGGCGCGTCGCCGGGTTCGTCTCCCGGGCGGTCGGGCGCGCCCTCGCGTGGGTCGTCCGGAATCTCGTCGGGCGCCCCGCCGCCTGGTTCTACCGCAGCGTCTGCGCCCCCGTCGGGCACTGGGTCCGTGACCAGGTCTGGGCACCGGCCAGGCGCGCGGCGGTCGCGGCCGGGCAGGCCGCGCGGGAGGGCCTCGCCGCAGCGCGCGCGACCGTGCGGCAGGCGCGCAGGGACGCGTGGCGTGCGCTGGTGGGGGGACCCCGGGTGACCGAGCCTGTGGAACCGGTGGTGGCCTCTGCGCGTACTCTGGGTAGTACAACAACCGCCTCCGGCGCGGCGCCCGTACCCGAGATCTCCCTGCGAAAGCGGGGGTGAGCCGGTCGGGCCCCCCAGAGGCCACCCCGTATTTCGTGGGCGGCGCGCCACCGCGCCCGCCCCGCACCGAGGAGAAGAACCACTGGGCAAGCGACAGCCCGAAGGCCCGCCGCCCGCACCGGCGGTGCAGCGCATCCGACTGCGCTACACCAAGCGCGGCCGCCTCCGGTTCACCAGCCATCGTGACTTCCAGCGCGCTTTCGAGCGTGCGTTGCGCCGCGCCGAGGTGCCCATGGCGTACTCGGCCGGCTTCACCCCGCACCCCAAGGTGTCGTACGCCAACGCCGCCCCCACGGGTACGGGCTCCGAGGCCGAGTTCCTGGAGATCGCCCTCACCGAGCACCGGGACCCGGAGACTCTGCGGCTCCTGCTCGACGAGTCGCTCCCGGACGGCCTCGACATCACCGACGCCGTCGAGGCCCGGACCTCCGGGCTCGCCGACCGGCTCACCGCCTCCGTGTGGGAGCTGCGGCTCGACGGCGTCACCGTCGAGGACGCGGAGAAGGCCGTCGCGGCCTTCCTCGCGGCCGACACCGTGGAAGTGCAGCGCAAGACCAAGAACGGCATCCGCACCTTCGACGCCCGCTCGGCCGTCGCCGACCTCGTCGCGGACCGTCCACAGGCACGTCCCGGAGCTGATAGGCCCCTGGACAATGCCTGTGCGATACTGCGGCTGGTTGTTCGGCACGTGACACCTGCCGTACGACCCGACGACGTCCTGTCCGGTCTCCGAGCTGTGGCCGACCTGGCGCCGCCGGTCCCCGCAGCGGTGACCAGGCTGGCGCAGGGGCTCTTCGACGAGGAGTCCGGCACGGTGACCGACCCGCTCGCGCCCGACCGCGAGGCAGTCACGGCCGCTCCACCCACGGCCGCCGCGACCGCCTCAGCGACGGCGCCGGGTGCAGGTTCCGCGTAGGGAGCGGTCGTTGTAGCGCAGCCCTGGTACTCGGGAGCCACCTGGGTCGGGCAGCGCACTGACCAGGAGACTTTCGCCAGGCCGTACGTAGAAGGCGTTCGGAACCGGCGAGCCAGACATCAGCTCCCGTGCGGCGCCCGCGCCCCGGACGGCGGCACCGCGCAGTGTGCGCGATCGTGCCGCCGGACCGGAACAAGGCGCGGCGCCCGGGGGCGTGACGGGAGAACCGCCCGCATGCTCGAGCAGCACGAAGAGAACACCGACAACAACGCACCTGGTGACAAGCTGCCGCCGCGCCGTAGGCGCCGAGCGGCTTCCCGCCCCGCCGGTCCGCCGGTCGCGGCGGAGGTCACCGACACCGTGGCCGAGGTCGTCGTGGAGACGGCCGCCACCCCGGAGCCCGCCGCTGAGCCCGCTCCCGCCCGTACGCGCCGTCGCGCCACGCGGAAGACCGCGGCCCCGGAGCCGGCCGTCGAGGCCGCGCCCGTCGTGGAGGAGGCCGCCGAGGCCCCCGTCGAGGAGCCCGCCCCGGCGCGTACCCGCCGCCGGGCGACCCGTAAGGCCACCACCCCTGAGCCGGTCGTCGAGCCGGTCGTCGAGGCCGAGGCTGTCGTGGAGGAGGCCCCCGTCGAGGAGCCCGCCCCGGCGCGTACCCGCCGCCGGGCGACCCGTAAGGCCACCACGCCCGAGCCGGTCGTCGAGGCCGAGGCCGAGGCTGTCGTGGAGGAGGCTCCTGCCGAGGAGCCCGCCGCCCCGGCGCGTACCCGCCGCCGTGCGACCCGTAAGGCCACCAGCCCCGAGGTCACCCCCGCCGCGGGCGAGAGTCTGCCGGAGGAGACCGTCGCGCAGATCACCGCCGAAGAGGCCGAGCCCGAGGTCGTCGCGGCCGAGAAGGCCGCCGCCCGTGGCCGGACGCGTCGTCGCGCCTCGTCGCCGCAGTTCACCGCCGAGCCCGTCACCCCCGGTGCGAGCACCGGCTCCACCGGAGCGGCCGAAGCCGCGCGCGTTTCTGCGGCGGAGGAGGAGCCCCGGGGTCGACGTGCCGCGCGTCCCGCCGTCGCCGTCTTCCAGGCCCCGGTCTTCACCGAGCCGATGTTCCAGACCCCGGAGACCGCGGCCGCCGCCGCTGCCGCCGAGGCCCTGGAGCCGGAGGAGGACGAGGAGGAGACGGTCGAGACCGAGGAGACCGCCGCCGTCGTCGAGACGGCCGAGCGTCCCGAGCCCGCCGGCCGTCGCCGTCGCCGCCGTCGTGGCGAGCCCGTCGAGCCCGTCGCCGTCGAGCCCGTTCCGGCCACCGTCGCCGACGAGCCCGAGGTCGAGGCCGAGGAGCCCGAGGCGGAGGCAGAGGAGTCCGACGAGTACGGCGACCGTCCGTCCCGCCGTCGCCGCCGTGGCGGCCGTCGCCGTCGTCGCGGTGAGCTCGCCGAGGCCGAGGAGGCCGAGGAGAGCGAGGAGTCGGACGAGGCGCGCGCCGAGGACGAGGAGTCCGAGGAGGAGGGCGAGGCCGACGAGTACGAGGGCGGCGCGCCGTCCGGCGGCTCCAGCAGCTCCCGTCGCCGTCGCCGTCGTCGCCGCCGCAGCGGTGACGGGGGCGGCGAGACCGAGGCGGGCGAGGAGGACGGCGTCCGTACGGTCGTCAAGGTCCGTGAGCCCCGCCCGGCCCGCGAGAAGGCCGAGCCGTCCGACGAGGTCCAGTCCATCAAGGGCTCGACCCGCCTGGAGGCGAAGAAGCAGCGTCGCCGCGAAGGCCGCGAGCAGGGCCGCCGCCGCGTCCCGATCATCACCGAGGCCGAGTTCCTGGCCCGCCGTGAGGCCGTCGAGCGCGTCATGGTCGTCCGCCAGAACGGCGAGCGCACCCAGATCGGCGTCCTGGAAGACAACGTGCTCGTCGAGCACTACGTCAACAAGGAGCAGGCCACCTCGTACGTCGGCAACGTCTACCTGGGCAAGGTCCAGAACGTGCTGCCGTCCATGGAGGCCGCCTTCGTCGACATCGGCAAGGGCCGCAACGCGGTCCTGTACGCCGGTGAGGTCAACTTCGAGGCGCTCGGCATGGCCAACGGGCCGCGCCGTATCGAGACCGCCCTGAAGTCCGGTCAGTCGGTCCTCGTCCAGGTCACGAAGGACCCGATCGGCCACAAGGGCGCGCGTCTGACCAGCCAGGTCTCCCTGCCGGGCCGTTACCTCGTGTACGTCCCCGAGGGCTCGATGACCGGCATCAGCCGCAAGCTCCCGGACACCGAGCGCGCCCGTCTGAAGACCATCCTCAAGAAGATCGTCCCCGAGGACGCGGGCGTCATCGTGCGCACCGCCGCCGAGGGCGCGAGCGAGGACGAACTGCGCCGTGACGTCGAGCGTCTGCAGGCCCAGTGGGAGGACATCCAGAAGAAGGCGAAGAGCGGCAACGCTCCGACCCTGCTCTACGGCGAGCCGGACATGACCGTCCGTGTCGTCCGCGACATCTTCAACGAGGACTTCTCGAAGGTCATCGTCAGCGGCGACGACGCCTGGGAGACCATCCACGGGTACGTGAACCACGTCGCCCCGGACCTGACCGACCGCCTGTCCAAGTGGACGAGCGAGGTCGACGTCTTCGCGACGTACCGGATCGACGAACAGCTGATGAAGGCGCTGGACCGCAAGGTCTGGCTGCCGAGCGGCGGCTCGCTGGTGATCGACAAGACCGAGGCGATGATCGTCGTCGACGTCAACACCGGCAAGTTCACCGGTCAGGGCGGCAACCTCGAAGAGACCGTGACGAGGAACAACCTCGAAGCGGCCGAGGAGATCGTTCGCCAGCTGCGCCTGCGCGACCTGGGCGGCATCGTCGTCATCGACTTCATCGACATGGTCCTGGAGTCCAACCGCGACCTGGTGCTGCGCCGCCTCCTGGAGTGCCTGGGCCGTGACCGGACCAAGCACCAGGTGGCCGAGGTCACCTCGCTCGGTCTGGTCCAGATGACCCGTAAGCGGGTCGGCCAGGGTCTGCTGGAGTCCTTCTCCGAGACCTGCGTCCACTGCAACGGCCGTGGCGTGATCGTGCACATGGAGCAGCCCACCGCCCCGGGCGGCGGTGGCGGCGGCAAGCGCTCGAAGAAGCGCGGCCGTGGCGGTGCCGAGCACCACGAGCACGAGCACGTCGACGTGGCGGAGACCGACGCCGACGCCGAGACGGTCGAGACCGAGGCCGAGGTGGCCGCGGAGATCGCCGTCCCGGTGGCCGTGGAGGAGCCCTTCCGCGCCGACGAGGAGCTGTACAGCAGCGCCGCCGAGGCCGAGGCCGCCGCCACCCTCCCCCGTGGCCTCAAGGGCACGGGAGGTGCCCCCACCCGTGGCCGCCGTCGGGCGACCCGCAAGGTCTCCGCGCCGGCCGGTCCTCCGGTCGCCGCGGCTCCCGCCCCGGTCGTGGTCGAGGAGCCGGCGCCTGTCGCCGAGTCCGAGCCGGTCGTCGAGGCCCCGGCCGCCGAGGCCGCCCCGGTCGTCGAGACCCCGGTCGCCGAGGCCGCCCCGGTCGTCGAGGAGGCCGCCCCGGCTCCCCGTGCCCGCCGTCGTGCCACCCGCAAGGCGACGGCCCCGGCCGGTTCGCCGGCCGGCGAGGCGGTCGTCGAGACCGTCGTCGAGCCGGTCGCCCCGGAGCAGGTCGCCCCGGAGCCGGTCGTCGAGGCCGTGCCCGAGCCCGTCGTCGAGGAGGCCCCCGTGGCCGCCCCGCCGAGGGCCCGTCGCCGGGTCGTCCGCAAGGTGACCGCTCCCGCCGGCTCTCCGTCGGGCGCGGAGGAGGCCGCCGTCCTGGTGGTCGACTCCCCGGCCGCCGCACCGGCTGCCGCCGAGGCTCCGGCCGAGGCGCCCGTCGCGGAGGCCGAGGCGCCCGTCGCGGAGGCCGAGGCCGCCGCTCCGGCCAAGAAGACGGCCGCCCGCAAGACGGCGAAGAAGGCCACCGCGAAGAAGGCCGCCGTCAAGAAGACGGCGACGGCCAAGAAGACCGCGGCGAAGAAGACCACTGCGAAGAAGGCGGCCACCAAGAAGACGGCCGCCCCCGCGCAGGACTGAGGTTGCCGCCGGTGGGGGGGGGGGGGCCAGAAACAAAAAACCACCCCCAAAGGAGGGGGGAAGAGAAACGGGCAACCTGCACCGACACACCA